>NZ_RJNZ01000003.1:0-261013 GCF_003942865.1 Streptococcus mitis
GTGGTGCAAGCACGTCAGCAAGTACATCAGCTTCAACAAGTGCAAGTACGTCAGCTTCGACAAGTGCAAGCACGTCAGCAAGTACGTCAGCTTCAACAAGCGCAAGTACATCAGCTTCAACGAGCGCAAGTACATCGGCTAGCACGTCAGCTTCAACGAGCGCAAGCACGTCAGCAAGTACGTCNGCTTCAACNAGCGCAAGCACATCAGCAAGTACGTCCGCTTCGACAAGTGCAAGTACATCGGCTTCAACAAGTGCAAGCACGTCAGCAAGTACATCAGCTTCAACAAGTGCAAGTACGTCAGCTTCGACAAGTGCAAGCACGTCAGCAAGTACGTCAGCTTCAACAAGCGCAAGCACGTCAGCAAGTACATCAGCTTCAACGAGCGCAAGTACATCGGCTAGCACGTCAGCTTCAACGAGCGCAAGCACGTCAGCAAGTACATCAGCTTCAACNAGCGCAAGCACGTCAGCAAGTACATCAGCTTCAACAAGTGCAAGTACGTCCGCTTCGACAAGTGCAAGCACATCAGCAAGTACGTCGGCTTCAACAAGTGCAAGTACATCAGCAAGTACATCAGCTTCAACGAGCGCAAGCACGTCAGCAAGTACGTCGGCTTCAACGAGCGCAAGCACGTCAGCAAGTACATCTGTTGTAACAAGTAAGGGGCTTGCAGAGGTCAGATCGCTTGATAGCTTAGATATCAATAGTATTATTGCTTCAGATTCAGTAAGTACATCTGTATCTCAATCATTGTCATTATCGGTAAGTATGAGTGAATCAATGGTACATTCAACATCGATTAACTCAGAGCCTCAAACTATTCCAACTAAGGTAGGTAAGCAGTTACCGAATACTGGTGAATCAGCTTCGGTTTCTTCAGCTCTTCTTGGAGCAGTAGCTGGTCTAACAGGATTAGGTTTAGTAGCGAAACGCCGTAAAAATGATAACGAAGAATAAAGCGTATTGGTAGATAGTTGAGAATTGGCTAATCGGTCAGAAAAAACTCCAAGAGTTAAAAAACTTTTGGAGTTTTTTTCTCTGCCAACTGTATTGAGTTGATCAAAAAGTTACAACGTGGAGAGGAGTCAGATAGTTCTTCCCTTATATTAAAATTGTTGAAAGCTATAGTTACAAAGTTATTACAATGACCCTAAAAAATAGTAGTCTTACTTATCTTAAAAAGTTAAGAAAAATCCATAATAGAATCAGTAGTTGGAAATTTTTATTCGCTTTAAAAGTTAGTAGTTATCTATGTAATTCTTTATGAAATAGTGTAAAAATGGTATAATGTATAAAGGAAATTTCTAAAAAGTCTCATTTTTAGAGTAGTTAATCATAAATAAGTTAGGGACTCAGGATAAGGGAGTATAATTGGAAGATTTAATTAGTGTAGTTATACCTGTGTATAATGTAGAAAATTATCTGGAAGAATGCATTCAAAGTGTTTTGAATCAGACTTATACGAATCTAGATGTAGTTCTGGTAAATGATGGTTCTACAGATACTTCGGGGGAAATATGTGATCGATTTTCTGAATTGGATAGCCGGATTCGTGTGTTTCATACTGAAAATAAAGGTGCAGCCTTAGCTAAAAACTTCGGTGTTGCTCAAGCACTCGGGGAGTATGTCCTTTTTGTAGATTCAGACGATATTGCTGAAAATAGAATGGTCGAAACTTTGCATAAACAAGTGGAAGAGACTGGAGCGGATATTGTAATCGGTAATTATTTTATTTATGATGAGAATGATTGCCAGTGTAAATTCTATGTTCTCGAAAGAGACTTTTGCATTGAGGAATTATCAGCTCAGGAATTAATTAATCGCCAAGCAGGGGATTGGCATTTAAATGCTTCAGCTTTTATTATGCCCATGTTTAAACTGTTCAAAAAAGACTTGCTATTGCAAGTTCCATTCACTAATGGTCGGCGTTTTGATGATGAAGCAACGATTCATAGATTGTTTATAAAAAGTCAAAAAACAATTTTTGTAAATGATAATCTTTATATCTACCGTGTTAGACAAGGCAGTATTATGACTTCGCAATTTGATATATCTTGGGTACAGGATATTTTACAAGTATTTAGTTTAAAACTTGCGGATCTTATTCTTGCTGGTATTGATACTAGTGTTATGAGAACTCGTTTTGTGAATATTCTAAATGAATATAAATACTTATGTGAAACTTATAATCTCACAGATACTGATGAGTATAGAGAAATTTTGTTTAGATTAGATTTATGTAAGAAATTGGCTTAAAAATAAATGAGAAATGAAATATAAGAGGAGAATAAAATGCAGGGGGATATCACTGAACAAAAAAGAGCCATCGTACTTGGAGCCGATAGCAATTATATGGATAAGGTGGAAACAACGATAAAGTCAGTCTGTAGTCACAATTCAGATATAAATTTTTATATTTTCAACAGTGATTTTCCTACAGAGTGGTTTCAGTTGATGAACAAAAGATTGTCTGTATTAAATTCTGAAATTATAAATATAAAAATCACAAATGATACAATCAGTCACTTCCATCTTCCTACACCTCACCTTAGTTCTGCAGCCTACCTTCGATATTTTATTCCTAATTATGTTTTTGAGAAGAAGGTTCTCTATCTTGATAGTGATATTGTCGTAACCTCTAGTTTGGCAGCGTTGTTTGATATTGATTTGGATGGTTACCCACTTGGAGCTGTTCCAGATATTCCTACTACTGATGAGGAGTTTAATTCAGGCGTATTACTAATTGATACGGATAAGTGGCGTGAAGAGGATATTTCCAGACAGTTATTTGAGTTAACTATAGCTCATCATGAACATGTATACGGAGATCAGGGGATTTTTAATATATTGTTTAAAGATAGATGGAAACGCTTGGATTTAACCTATAATTTACAAGTAGGTCAAGATTCCCATAGACACTATTTAGGAGATTATGGCTGGTACGAATTATTTGATGGTGTTCCTAATATTATCCACTACACGACGGAGAATAAACCTTGGAAACATTTTCGCTTTAATCGCTTTCGGGATATTTGGTGGTTTTATTATGGTTTGAATTGGAATGATATCCTTTTGGATTCTTATGTATTAAAAGAACGATTTGAAGAATTGATTTCACCTATATCCCAGCATGTAAGTGTTTTTACTAATACAGGAGATATCGAAAGTATAGGATATTTACTTGCAAGATTGCCAGATGTTCAATTTCATATTGTAGCTCCAACATACTTTTCCCCTAATGTTATCGAATTGCAACGCTATTCAAATTGTTACATTTATCCATGTGCTGATCCTAAAATGAAGCGAGACATCATAGATAAAACAGATGTCTATCTAGATATTAACTACGGACCAGCTATGGACCAAGTGCTACAGGAGATGGTACGACAAGGTAAGACGATCTACTCATTTGATTCTACCAACCATTTTTCTAACGGAGAAAACACGATCTTTACAGTTGGTGAGGTAGATGAATTGATTCGAAAAATAGAAGAAGGTGGAGATAGGAATGCATCAAAAAGTGATTGCTCTTGGAGCTGATATTCATTACCTTGATAAGGTAGAAACCGTGATAAAGTCAGTATCGGTTCATAATCATAAAGTGAAATTTTATGTGTTTAATGACGATTTGCCTAGTGAATGGTTTTTATTGATGAGACATCGTTTGAAGATTATTGGATCTGAGATTATAAATGTCAAAAAAACAGCTCATAATCTTCGCGATTTCCACTTGCCGAATGCAAACCTGTCCTATGCGGCTTTCTTTAGATATTTCATTGCAGATGAAGTGCTAGAAGATAGGGTTCTCTACTTAGACTCGGATACGATTGTCAATGCAAAACTAGATGACTTATTCTACTTGGATTTACAGGGATACGCTATCGCAGCTGTTCAGGATTTTGATCAGAGTGGTTGGTTAACAACCTTTAATTCAGGTGTGATGGTGATTGATGCAAAGAAATGGCGAGAAAATCGGTTGACACAAAGTCTGCTAGAGTTGACTGCCCAACACCATGAACATGTCTATGGAGACCAAGGGATTCTCAATATGCATTTCGGCGATCAGTGGCTACATTTGGATAAAGAATACAATTTCATGGTTGGTTTGGATCAATTTCTCCATTTAAGTGGGAATGAGGAATGGTATCAGTCTAACTATTACGGAAATTGTGAACCAAAGATTATCCACTATACAACGGAATTTAAACCATGGACCCATTTGACGCTGACACGTTTTCGTAAGTTATGGTGGTTTTATTATGGTTTGAACTGGAATGATGTATTGCTAGAAACAGATATCATCAGACGTTCATTTTCAGAACTGGTGAAGGCTCCCTTATATCATACTTGTATTTTTACAAATAGTGCCGGTCTAGAATCAATAGAATACCTATTATCTGAATTGCCGGAACTTCATGTTACAGTATTGGCTCCAACAGATTTTGCTGAGAGCGTAGTTGATATGCAACGATTTTTGAATCTTTCAATTTATCCCAACTTTAGCCCTTTTAACAAGAAGGAAATCTTGGATAAGATGGATTTTTATCTGGATATCAATCATGGTGGCGTTGTAGGGACTATTATAGAAGAAATTCATGATAAAAACAAACCAATCTTCGCTTTCGATACTACCAGTCATGACTCAAGTGGTAGAAGTCAAATTTTTTCAACTGCTGAACCAGAAAAAATGGTGGAAGCAATTCGAAAATTTTTAGGAGTAAAACTGAATGGAAAATGAATTGATCAGTGTTATCGTTCCTATTTTTAACGTGGAGAATTATCTCCGAGAATGTTTGGATAGTATCCACCATCAAACATATGAAAATTTTGAATGCTTGTTAATCGATGATGGTTCTCCAGATAAGTCGGCAGAGGTTTGTAACGAATATATCGCCAAAGATTCACGTTTTCGTTATTTTAAAAAAGAAAATGGAGGAGTATCCTCTGCTCGTAATTTTGGAATCGACATTGCAAATGGAGATTTTGTGGCTTTTGTAGATGGAGATGATATTGTAAATGAGCATCAATTAGAAATCCTTTTTAATAAATTGAAGGAATATGATGCAGATATAGCCATTGGGAGCTATCATCAATATTCTGAAAAAGACGGCTGCTTTTACATACACTTTACGGATGAAGACTATGTAGAGCAACTTTATGGACCTGATGAGCTGATTATGAAGATTCCAGAATTAGAAAAAATTGATTTGTCATTTGTATCTCCTTGGGGAAAATTGTTTAAAAAGAAATTGTTTAATCATGTTAGATTCCCTGAAAATAAGTTGGCTGAAGATGCATTTATCATGTATAAATTGTTTTTACAATGTGAGAAAATGATTTTTATAAAGAAAAGTCTTTATATCTATCGTAAGTACGACGCTAGTTTAACAGGTTGCAAAATGTCAGAAGAAAAACTTAGTTTTGCTCCCGAAGCGCGAATGGAGCGTTTGGCAATACTAGCCGCATTAGGATATGATGTTAGTGAACATGCCCGTTGGTATTTGGAAGGATTGAAATTTTCCTTATATGAAGCAGGTGAAAATGTCTTAGAATCTACAGAAACTGCCCGACGTATTAGGGAAAATGTATATTTTCTTGAACATTATTCAATTAAATGAGTTGGCAAAGTAGTTGTCGAAAATCTAGTGTGGAAGAATATTAGAAACTATTTGTTAATAAATTTCGTAGAAAGCATACTCATAGTGAGTAACTCATAAAAGGATTTATATGAAAGCAATTGTTCTTGCTGGAGATAAGAACTATCTTACTCCAATGCTTACGACGATAAAGTCTATTTTGTATTATAATCAACAGGTTAAAATTTATATTTTGCATCAGAATATTCCTAGTGATTGGTTCCATGAACTTAAAATTCAAGTGGAAAAGTTAGGAAGTATTGTAGAGGATGTTTATATTGGTGATACGATTGATTCTGAGTGGAAAACTCGTGCGCACATTTCACCGATAGCCTATGCTCGATACTTAATTCCACGCTTGATTACAGAAGAGAGAGTAGTCTATTTAGATAGTGATATCATTGTCCATGGAGATTTGAGTTCATTATTTGAGTTGGATTTGGGGGACTATTCTTTAGCAGCAGTTAGGGATGCCGATGGCAATGGATTTAACTCAGGGATGTTGGTCATTGATAGTCCAAAGTGGAGGGAGAAGGATATTACTACTATGCTGTTTGATAAGACAGTAGAGTATATGTCGAGTTTTGAACAAACCACTCCTGAAGGATTTAATGGAGATCAGACGATCTTTAATTTGGTTTTTCAACATCGTTGGTTGGAGTTGGATAAAAGTTTCAATCTTCAAGTAGGCCATGATTTGGTTGCTTTTTATAGTCACTGGGATTCACATTTTGAATTGGATAAAGAACCACTTATTATCCATTACACGACTCATCAAAAACCATGGAAGACGTTAATTGGTTATCGCTACTGGGATTTATGGTGGGCTTTTCGAGATGTTAGTTATGATCAGATTGCTGCTCATTATCAAGGATATTTTACTATTAAAAGAGTTTATGAACGCCACGATACTAATCTGTTTATATTTACAGACAGTCAGGATTTACTCTATATGGAAGAATTGGTCAAATCACTTCCAGAGGCTGCTTTTCATATCGGCACCTATACAGATATGGGAGATATTCTTCTGTCTTTTGATCAGTATCCAAATGTTTACTTATACCCTAATATGGTAGGGGCAGTGATTGATGAGATGATTGAGAAGTCAGATGCCTATCTGGATATTCATAAGGGAAGTCAGATGGAATTTATTGTCAACCGTTATATCAATGAAGGAAAACCAGTGCTGACGTTTGATGTAACAAATAAAAATCAGTTAAAGAGAACAGTGGTTGCTTCTCAATCTCCTCTGGAAATGATAGAAGCCATAAAAGAGTTACAGAGAAAAAAAGTTGAAAAAAAAGCAATTGCATTAGCTGCTAATTATCAATCTGCTGATCAGGTGCTAACGACAATCAAATCAATCTGTTGTCATAATCGAGGGCTTCGTTTTTATCTGATGAACAGCGATTTTCCGACAGAATGGTTTTATAATCTCAATCGTAAATTAAAGAAGCTAGATTGTGAAATCGTCAATGCCCGTGTTAATGGTTTCCATCTAGACCAATATATGACAAATGTTCATAAAGAAGAATTTTTACCTTGTTTTATTTCGGATTTTGTTGAGGAAGATAAGGTCCTATATCTGGACTGTGATTTGGTTGTCACAAGAGACCTGAGTTCCCTGTTTGCTGTCGAATTGGGAGACTATCCCTTGGGTGCTGTTAAAGATTTGGGTGGACAAATTTATTTTGGTCAACATATTTTTAATTCAGGCGTGATGCTAATCAATAATCGTCTTTGGAAACAAGAAGAAGTTCGCAAGCAATTGATTGAAATGACCAATGAGTTGCATGACAAGGTTGCTCAAGATGTTCAAAGTATCTTGAATATCTTATTTAAAGACCATTGGTTGGCTTTAGACTTTAAATATAATTGTAGTACCTTGCACATGCATTTTTCAGATTATCGACCAGAACCTGGGACTTATCCACCGATTATTCATTATTTGACAGAGAGAAAACCATGGGGACTGTATGAACGCTCCATTTATCGAAATGTTTGGTGGTATTATAATGCCCAAGATTGGTCTGATATGAGTCAGGTGACGCCTTGTTTGACACAAGAACAGGTGAATCACTACACAGGGATTCAACATTCAGCACTAGTCTATACCTTCTCAAGTGACTTGAGAAATATGGGCTACTTGATTGAAAATCTACCAGAGGTCAAGTTTTATGTAGCTGCCCCAGTCATGGTAGCTGATAGTATTACAGCTTTACTAGCCTACCCCAATGTTTCAGTCTTATCGGATATCGCTGGGCAACCAGCTTTGATTGATAGTTTGGTTGAGGGCTGTGACTTCTTACTAGATATTAATGCTGATGTTGAAGTTGATGGCATTATTGGACGTTTTCAACAAGTGGGAAAACCAGTGTTTGCTTTTGAAAGTGTTGCTCACGGTAAGCAAGGGCAGTTCCTCTATGATCAAGGGCATCCTGAAGAGATGATTCTCGTTATTGAAGAATATTGTCAAAATGGGAAGTTGCCTGTAAAAAAGCATCAAACTTATCCAAAGGTGCTGGATATCCAACAGAGTCTTGATTATATACTAGAGTACGATTCTTCTGTTATTCGCTATGGGGATGGAGAAATGGATATTATGATGGGACATGGGATTCCATATCAAGACTATGATGAGAAACTGGCAGCGCAACTTAGAAGTATAATCCAACTAGAGAGTTCCCCAGAATTGCTGATTTGTCTTTCAGATGTTTTTGAAGGCTTGGAACGTTACAATATTGAAGCTGTCAACTTTTGGCAAAAGCATTTGGAGCAATATAAAGAAGCTTATCATAGATTTTGTACAGCAAGCTTTTATGGTTCGACTTTTATATCCCGTCCTTATATGGATCTTAAAGATAAGTCTGCTTCGGTTACTCACTTTGAAAAATTAAAGAAACTTTGGGATAAACGAGATATCTTGATCGTCGAAGGTGAAAACACACGTTCAGGAGTTGGTAATGATCTTTTTGACAATGTTCAGTCGGTTGAGCGTATTATCTGCCCTTCTAGAAATGCCTACAGTAAAGTTCAGGCTATTCAAGAAGCGATAGAGAAGCATGCCGATGGTAAATTAGTATTCTTGATGCTTGGTCCTACAGCCAAGGTTTTAGCTTATCACTTAAGCAAAAAAGGTATACAAGCGATTGATTTAGGTCATATTGATTCCGAATATGAGTGGTTTAAGATGGGAGCAACTTCAAAAGTGAAATTCTCGCACAAGCATACCGCAGAGCATAATTTTGATCAAGAAATTCAGCTAGTTGAGGATGAAATTTATAATAAGCAAGTTGTCGTAAGGATTTAAATAGGATTATGAAGATAAATATTACAAATATTTACGGTATGTCTGGTCAGAGTACAGCTTTGATCGCCCAGAATGAAACCGTTAAAATTGCAAGAAAGTTAGACTTTCACGAGCTTGGCTTTTACTTTTACGATATTTATAGTGACAGTCAAGGTGAGCTGAATAGTCGTTTAGATGGTGTCATGGCTCGAGTGGGTTACGGTGATATTGTCGTTTATCAATCTCCATCATGGAATGGTAGGGAGTACGATCAAAATTTTATTAGAAAATGTAAGATTTTAAATACGAAAATTATTACCTTCATTCATGATGTTCCACCCCTTATGTTCCCATCAAATTATTACTTGATGCCTGAGTACATTGAGATGTACAACCAATCGGATCTAGTAGTTGTTCCATCAGAACAAATGAAGGAACGGCTCATTCAGGAAGGATTGACAGTTCAAAAAATTATTATCCAAGGCATGTGGGACCATGTTCATAACTATCCTTTGAGACAACCTGCTTTTCAGAAAAAACTATCTTTTGCGGGTAGTGTGGAGCGCTTTGAACACCTATCCAACTGGACTAACTCAATTCCTCTCGATATTTTTTCAGAATCGAATCAAGAGAATTACCTCCCTACAGTTTCTTTTAAAGGCTGGAAAACAGATCCAGAGTTACTTTTTGCTTTGTCAGAGGGAGGCTTTGGCTTAGTATGGGGAACCAGTGAAAATCTAACTGATGAGGAAGATTACTATCGATTGAATATCTCTCATAAAGTCAGCACATATCTTGCTGCTGGGATTCCAGTGGTAGTGCCATCCTATCTCTCAAATGCCAGTTTCATAAGGGAAAAAGGCTTAGGTTATGTAGTGGATAGTTTGGAAGAGGCCAATCGTCTAGTAGAGGAAACAACAGCAGAAGCTTATCAATACATGGTTGAAAATGTATATAAAGTTAGTTATGCCTTGAAACAAGGCTACTTTACAAAAAAACTATTGATTGATGCAGTGATGCAAGTTTTGGATATCTAGAGCATGATAGTTATGGAATGCCCTCATCCATTAGGATGAGGGAATACCATTATTGGCAAAAGATTTATTTATAGATTTAGCCATTTTTATTAGAATATTTCATTGGTTAAATAAAGTAGGAGAAAAATTTGAAGAAAAAATTGACATCGGTCATCGTTAAAAGAGTCATGTGGACGATTTCCTTCTTATTTATTTACGTTTTAGGAAGTAGATTGACCCTTCCCTTTGTAAACGTAAATGACACGAATTTTTTGGGTGGAACTACAGCTTTCTTAGCCTTTTCAACTGCTATAACAGGTGGTAATCTTCGGAGTCTTTCCCTATTTTCAGTTGGACTGTCTCCATGGATGTCGGCTATGATTTTATGGCAAATGTTTAGTATGTCTAAAAAACTTGGATTGGGGAGTTTACCACTAGAAGTTCAAGATCGACGAAAAATGATATTAACGTTTGTCATTGCTTTAATCCAATCATTAGCCATTACTCTAAATCTCCCTATTCAGTCAGGATTGAATTATGGGCTAGTCTTGACCATGAATGTTCTACTCTTGATTGCGGGCACCTTTTTCTTAGTCTGGTTATCAGATTTGAATTCTTTGTTTGGTGTCGGAGGGTCTCTAGTTATCTTGATGTCAAGTATGGTGTCTAGTATGCCAGAAAACATCTTAAAAAGTATCAAAGAATTACAAGTTGGTCCCTTATTGATTGTGGCTCTTTTGATGCTTTCAGTGGTATTTTTAGCGATTGCAGTTAGAGTTCAGAGAGCTCGTTATCGAATTCTGGTAAATAAGATTATGATACACAATCGCTTTAAACGTTATTCTTATTTGGATATACAGCTAAATCCTGCAGGAGGAATGCCTTTTATGTACGCCATGTCCTTGGTATCTATTCCGCAGTATTTTCTAATGTTACTCCAAGTTATTTTTCCAAATGCTTCCTGGATACAGTATTGGATAGGCCAATTTGCAATTGGACGACCGGTCTGGCTGTATACATATATTGTGGTACTGTTTATATTGGGACTTGCTTTCTCTTTTATTAATATGAATGGAGAAGAAATTGCTGAGAAGATGAAAAAATCTGGGGAGTATATCTATAATATATATCCAGGAGAAGAAACAAGCCGGTATATCAATTGGTTGATCTTGCGTTTTGCAGTCATTGGTTCTACCTATACTGTTCTGATGGCAGGATTACCAATGTTGATTGTATTATATGATCCGCGCTATATGCAACTAACGATGCTTCCAGGTTTATTCTTTATTTTTAATGGAATGGTGTTTAATATCAAGGAAGAAATTGATGCCTTGACATTAAATGAGAACTATAGACCACTCTTAGAAATCGATTCATAATTGTGAGGAGAATATATGTATTATTTCATCCCTTTTTTAGAAAATAACAATCAATCTTGGCAGGCAAGTATTGTACCTTGGTATAGGACTCCTTATCGCTTAGAATTTGATGATGTGTTGCACCAAATTCGAATTTTTAAACGCCAAGAACTAGAATCTAAGATACTATGGTTGACTTATCATCCTCATCTGCGTTACTTGCTACATAGACAAGATCTATTAGAGTCGGAAGTCTTTTCTGTTTTTGATGCTATACAAAATATTGAAAATGAGGAGATGCATCCTTTGCAATTAAAGGATTTAGCGTGGGATGAAGATTGTGACTTTATCTATACTCCCTTTGTAATTGCAGTTAAACAGCAAGGAGCACTTTATGCTGAAATTGAATATGGTTCAGAAGGCTTTATCAGCTACATCACGTATTTTAAAGATAACCAAGTTGATTTTATTTGCTATTTTGATGATCGTGGTTTTTTGTCTAGTCTTGTAGAGTATAGGGATCAAAGACCAGCTACTCGTTATTATTACAACGCTATTGGTCAGTGGCAATTAAGGGAAAATTTGCAAGGAGAACAGCCGATTGTAAAGGTAAATCCAGCAGTAGGCTATCGTTTTGGAAAATTAACTTATGATAGTATAGATGAGGTTATCTGGGAATTCTTAATAAAATTTTTAAATCGAGATTATGAGGTTGGAGATTCATTTGTTTTGGCAGCTAACACCAAGTTTCAAAATCAATTGTTAGAAAGATTGCCAGAAGAGGCTCCTAAAATTATAAGTTTCTTTATTGAAAGAAATCAAGCAGATAATTTACAAGATCATCGCTATGTAGTAGAACAGTCTAGATTGTTGATTAGTGATCGTAAAGACTTTCTTGAACGATTACAAGAGACCTATCCTCAATTTACTTATAAAATGCATCATTTGCCATCTTTTGATACGCGCTTGAAGTTGGGTATTAGTCAACGATTAAAGGAATCAAAAATTTATGTTCAATTGGATATACATATGCAACAAGATCCAAAAGTTTTGTATGAAATCTTATACTTCGTCTCGAAAAATCCTTTGACTGAGGTTGTTTTTTCAGTATTCAATGCAGAAAGTTATCAAATTGAGGATTTGCAGAAACAACTTGATTTGCTTATTATGGAACGTCTTAACCAAAGAGAACTGTTAAAGGATTCCGTCGTATCTGATGCTGAAAATACATTAGAGGAAAATACCAGAGATGATTATCGCTTTAAGATTATCAATCTAAATGATGAGATGGGACTAATCCGAGAATTGGAGTACACTCGTTTAATTGTTGATTTGAATCCAGTCGCAAATATTTATACTCAGATTGCAGGAATTAGTGCAGGAATTCCTCAAATAAACCTACAAGAGTCAGAATATGTTACTCATTTACAAAATGGGTATATCCTGTCGGATTTATCAGAATTTAGTAAAGCTGGACACTACTTTTTAGATACCTTGGAACATTGGAATCAAGCCTTAATTTACTCAATTGATAAGATTCGACAAAATACAGGTGAACAATTTGTAGATAAGTGGGAAAAATGGTTAGAGGAGGCAAAGGGTGAGCAATAAATTACAGATTTTGCAAATAGGTAGCAGAAACTGGAGCCATGACTATGAGATTCCTGAGAATATGGACTGGCATTTCTTTTGGCCAAAATCAACGACTGCAATAAGAAAGGTCATGGCAATGGAAGGCTTAAAATCTTTTTCAGCTATTTTGGTTGAAAATCCTGAGCATTTATCTGATTTGCTTCCGTTGATGAAAAAGGTGACCCCTTATACTATTTTCTACCCCGATACAGCTGAGGCTCAATCAAATGATCTTAAAGATTTTTTGAAAAAAACCTGTGCTCAAGCGACAGATTTTTCAAATCCAGTCGAACTTTTACGACTCCTATCTAAGGCTCTATTTAGAGGTCAGTATGGTGATAAATTGGTCGCGATTGACATGATTGTGAATCCTGGATTTACGGGGAAGGTTTGTTATAATGGTTATGACAATCTAGAACTCTTAGGGCAGTATGGGAAAGATTTCCATCCCTTAATCAGCTGGAAATATAATATCCGAGCAAGCGATTTTAATCCAGTTGAACTCTGGCTAGAGTATGAGAAAGATTGGACTTGTGATATTCGTTTGATTGTTCGAAATATACAAGATGGCTCTACTGCTAGTTTTGTCAAAGAACGAGTCTTCACAGTTGAAGATATGAAGTCTGCTTTGGTATTGGATGATGATTTTTCTTCATTTATCAGTGTTTCTTTAGAAGCTCGTGGAGCAGGACGTCTGAAAATAGGGGCTCTTCATCAGCGTTTAACGCGTTACCAATTTGGTAAGTATGTTCTAGGTGGAGGAATTATCCATAATGAAAACCGTGAAGAAATCAATTACTTTTTCTATCCGGGAGACTTTAAGCCTCCTTTGAATGTTTACTTCTCTGGTTATCGGCGTGCGGAAGGATTTGAAGGTTTCGGTATTATGAAATATCTGGGAGCACCTTTTATCTTATTTTCTGATCCACGGATAGATGGAGGCGCCTTCTATTTAGGTGATGACTGTATTGAAAATGGAATTCGAAATATCATTCAGGAGTATTTGGATTTGTTAGGATTTTCAAATAAGGAATTAATTCTTTCAGGAATGTCTATGGGGACCTATGGTTCTATGTATTATAGCTCTTTTTTTGAACCCCGAGCAGTTATAGTTGCTAAACCCTTAACCAATCTTGGCTTGATAGCTGAAAGAGGTAGACTCGAAGCACCTGGACTTTTCCCGACTGCTTTTGATATCTTACGTCATCATTCTAAGGGGGATGCTAGCATAGATGCCATGAGAGCACTGGATGACCGCTTTTGGACTGCCTTTAAAAAAGCAGATTTTAGCCAAACAATTTTTGGACTCTCATATATGAAAGAGGAAGATTATGATCCACGCGCTTTTGAGGGATTAGTAGAGGCCCTTTATCATTCGGGGGCTCACATCATGGTAAAAGGTACTTCGGGTCGCCATAACGATGATAGTGCTACAAGTACAACATGGTTTATGAATTTTTATAAGATAGTATTAGAGCAAAATTTTGGGAGAAAGTCTTAATGATTATCAAACGGAATAAAGAAATTTATTGGGGAGAATTTCGAGGGGCTAGCTTAGGAGTTTTAGCAGAGAATAGCTTTTTATATGGGTCAGTCGTTATCTACCATTCACGTGATCATGTTTCTTTTGAAAATAGTATGGTGAATTCTGGTACTATGATTCATGAGTGGACCTCAAGTTTTAATTTTCAGGGAAATCGCTTAACCCCAACCTTACCTCTTTTAAAAAAGGGCCATCGTTACCGTTTGGTTAGTCAGATGACTGTTCAACCTCAAAATGGTTTATATTTTAGACTCATTTTTATGGATCGTTATGATAAGCAGGTCGATCAAGTGATTGAAAAAGATTTTGATTTCACCTTTACCTATCCAGAAGAGGCCTATCATTACAAAGTACAGCTGTTGAGCGCAGGTCTTCAATCAGTTGACTTTCATTCATTTTCAATAGAAGAGGATTATTCTAAACAAGATGTGGAATAACAATAGACAATTGAGCAAGGTGAAAAAAATCTTGCATCAAATCAATCTAAAAAAAGAAGAGATGGCCTCGCTAACAGATGATGAATTAGCAGGTAAAACACAAGAATTTAAAGAGAGATTAACTGCTGGAGAAAGCTTAGATGATATTCTAGTAGAGGCTTTTGCGGTTGTCAGAGAGGCTGATAAGCGAATCTTGGGGATGTTTCCCTATGATGTACAAGTCATGGGTGGGATTGTCATCCACCAAGGGAATGTTGCTGAGATGAATACAGGTGAGGGTAAAACTCTGACTGCTACGATGCCGGTTTACCTCAATGCTTTGTCAGGGCAAGGTGTCATGCTAGTGACTACTAATGACTATCTTGCTAAGCGTGATGCAGAAGAAATGGGACAAGTCTACGAATTCCTAGGATTGACGATTCGGATTCCTTTTCCTGAAGAAGATGATGATGAAGAGTTAACACCAGAGGATAAGCGGGAAGTTTATAGTGCAGATGTGGTGTATACTACCAACAGTGGTCTTGGTTTTGACTATTTGCTTGATAATCTAGCTTCTAGTGAGGATAAAAAATATATGCCAGAATTTAACTTTGTCATCATAGATGAAGTTGATGCAGTCTTGCTAGATAGCGCTCAAATACCACTTGTTATTTCAGGTTCACCTAGAGTACAGTCTAATTTCTATGAAATTATTGATACCTTGATGACAACTCTAGTTGAGGGCCAAGACTATATCTTTAAAGAAGAGAAAAAAGAAGTATGGCTCACTACTACGGGCGCTAAAACTACGGAGAGCTTTTTAGGTATTGATAATCTCTATTCAGAAGAGCATAGCGTACTAGCAAGACACTTAATCTTCGCTCTACGAGCTCATACCTTATTTAAAAGGGATAAAGACTATATTATTCGTAAGGGCGAGAAAGACGAAGAACTTGTATTGCTAGATCAAGGTACGGGACGTTTATTAGAAATGACCAAATTACAGGGTGGGTTACACCAAGCCATTGAGGCAAAAGAGCATGTTTCTTTGTCTGAAGAAACTCGGGCAATGGCTTCGATTACCTACCAAAGCTTATTTAAGAAGTTTAAAAAAATTTCTGGGATGACTGGAACAGGAAAGGTTGCAGAGAAAGAGTTTTTAGAAACTTATGGGATGTCAGTCATTCGAATTCCTACTAATCGTAAGAATCAACGAATTGATTATTCAGATAATCTCTATGTTACCCTACCTGAAAAAGTGTATGCTTCACTTGCTGAGATTAAATATTATCATGAAAAGGGTAATCCTTTATTGATTTTTGTTGGATCCGTAGAAATGTCTGAACTCTACTCCTCCCTATTGTTACGGGAAGGAATTGCTCATAACGTTTTAAATGCTCATAATGCGGCGCGTGAAGCTCAGATGATTGCTGAATCGGGTCGCATGGGAGCTGTAACAGTTGCAACATCTATGGCTGGTCGTGGGACTGATATTAAACTTGGTCCCGGAGTTGCCGAACTTGGTGGACTTGTTGTCATTGGAACAGAAAGGATGAGTAGTAAACGCATTGACTTACAGATTAGAGGGCGTTCTGGTCGCCAAGGAGATCCAGGACTATCGAAATTTTTTGTCTCACTAGAAGACGATGTTATCAAGAAGTTTGGTCCTCCTTGGGTTCATAAGATGTATAAGGATTATACAGTAAACCAGCAGATAAGCCCTGAACCCCTAGAAGGAAGGCGTTATCGGAAATTAGTAGAAAAAGCACAGAAAGCAAGCGATAGCGCTGCTAGATCATCGAGAAGTCAAACTTTAGAGTATGCTGAGAGCATGAATATCCAAAGAGAGATGGTCTATGGTCAAAGAAATCGATTGATTGATGGAACCGAGGATCTTGATGGTTTTGTGGTAGATGTACTAGATGAGTTCATAAAAAAAAGCTTGTCAGAAGAAGCATTTGAAAGTAGAGAAGAACTCTATCATTTTATCGTTAAAAATATCAGTTTTCTCTATCATGCAGTTCCTCGAGAGTTGGATATGACGGATAAGGATGCTGTTAAACGAGTTCTGGAGATAACCGTTCAAAAGAGTTTACAGGAAAAACGAACGCTTTTGGAAACTCATGACTTCTTTTCAGATTTTCAGCGATTAGCCTTATTAAAGGCCGTAGATGATAACTGGGTAGAACAGGTGGACTACCTGCAACAACTGAGTCTAGCAATCGGTGGGCAATCAGCTGCTCAAAAGAATCCTATTGTCGAGTATTATCAAGAAGCTTATCATGGATTTGAAGAGATGAAAAGGCAAGTGAAGAAGGATATGGTTCGAAACCTTCTACTGAGCAGAGTAGATATTTCTCCAAAAGGTGAAATCGTGACTCATTTTCCATAAGAGGAGAAAATATGACAATTTACAATATAAATTTAGGAATTGGTTGGGCCAGTAGCGGTGTAGAATACGCCCAAGCCTATCGTGCTGGTATTTTTCGAAGTTTGAATTTACCCTCTAAATTTATCTTTACAGATATGATCTTAGCTGATAATATTCAGCATTTGACAGCCAATATTGGTTTTGATGATGAGCAAGTTATCTGGCTTTATAACCACTTTACAGATATCAAGATTGCACCGACTAGTGTAACAGTAGCTGATGTCTTGGCTACTTTTGATGGTGTTGAAAGTCGTAGAGAAAAGAATGGCAAGGTTTTGCGTATCTTCTTTTCTGACCAAGATAAGTTTGTCACCTGTTATTTGGTTGATGAGAACAAGGACTTGGTCCAGCATGCCGAGTATGTTTTTAAGGGGAACTTGATTCGGAAGGATTACTTTTCTTATACGCGTTATTGTAGCGAGTATTTTGCTCCCAAGGACAATGTTGCAGTACTGTACCAAAGGACCTTTTACAATGAAGACGGAACCCCTGCCTATGAAATCTTGATGAATCAAGGCAAGGAAGAAGTTTATCGTTTTAAGGATAAAATTTTCTATGGAAAACAAGCTTTCATGCGTGCTTTTATGAAATCCTTGAATTTGAACAAGTCAGATTTGGTTATTCTGGATAGAGAGACAGGTATTGGACAGGTTGTATTTGAGGAAGCACAGACAGCACATCTAGCGGTAGTTGTTCATGCGGAGCATTATAGTGAAAATGCTACAAATGAGGATTACATCCTTTGGAATAACTATTATGACTATCAGTTTACAAATGCAGATAAGGTTGACTTCTTTATCGTATCAACTGATAAGCAGAGAGAAGTTCTGCAAGAGCAATTTGCTAAATACACCCAGTACCAACCAAAGATTGTTACCATTCCTGTTGGTAGTATTGATGCATTAACTGAGTCAAGTCAAGGGCGCAAGCCATTTTCATTGATTACGGCTTCACGTCTTGCCAAAGAAAAACACATTGACTGGTTGGTCAAGGCGGTCATTGAGGCGCGTAAGGAAATCCCTGAATTAACCTTTGATATCTATGGTAGTGGTGGAGAAGATTCTCTGCTTAGAGAAATTATTACTAGTCATAAGGCAGAGGACTATATCCAGCTCAAGGGACATGCGGAACTTTCGCAGATTTATAGCCAGTATGAGGTCTACTTGACGGCTTCTACTAGCGAAGGCTTTGGTTTGACCTTGATGGAAGCTATTGGTTCAGGTCTACCACTAATCGGTTTTGATGTGCCTTATGGTAATCAGACTTTTATAGAAGATGGGCAAAATGGTTATTTGATTCCAAGTTCATCTGACCATGTAGAAGACCAAATCAAGCAAGCTTACGCAGCGAAGATTTGTCAATTGTATCATGAAAATCATTTGGAAGCTATGCGTGCCCATTCTTATCAAATTGCAGAGGGCTTCTTGACCGAAGAAATTTTAGAAAAGTGGAAGAAAACAGTAGAGGAGGTGCTCCATGATTGAACTTTATGATCGTTACAGTCAAGAAAGTCGAGATTTACATGAAAGTCTCATGGCTACTGGTCTTTCTCAACTTGGAGTGGTCATCGATGCAGATGGTTTTTTGCCTGATGGTCTGGTATCTCCTTTTACTTACTATCTAGGTTATGAAAAGGGAAAACCTCTTTATTTTAACCAAGTCCCTGTTCCAGCTTTTTGGGAAATTTCAGGAAATAATCAGTCTGCTCGTATTGAAGATATGACACAGGAGAGAGCCGTTATTCATTATGCAGATGGTCTGCAGGCTCGCTTGGTTAAGCAGGTTGACTGGAAAGATTTAGAAGGCCGAGTACGCCAAGTTGACCACTATAATCGCTCCGGAGCTTGTTTTGCTACAATGACCTATAGCGCAGATAGCGAGCCAATTATGACAGTTTACAAAGATGTCAATGGCCAGGAGGTTTTACTTGAAAACCATGTGACAGGTGATATCTTATTGACCTTACCTGGTCAGTCCATGCGTTACTTTGCAAATAAGGTTGAATTTATCACCTTCTTTTTGCAAGATTTGGAAATAGATACAAGTCAGCTTATCTTTAATACTCTAGCGACTCCTTTCTTGGTTTCCTTCTATCATCCAGATAAGTCTGGCTCAGATGTTTTGGTGTGGCAGGAACCTATCTATGATGCTATTCCAGGTAATATGCAGTTGATTTTGGAAAGTGATGATGTGCGTACTAAGAAGATTATCATTCCAAACAAGGCGACTTATGAACGTGCTTTAGAGTTGACTGACGAGAAATACCATACTCAGTTTGTGCATTTGGGTTACCATTATCAGTTCAAACGTGATAATTTCCTAAGACGAGATGCCTTAATCTTGACCAATTTCGATCAGATTGAGCAAGTAGAAGCAATCGTAGAAGCCTTGCCTGATGTTACCTTCCGTATCGCAGCGGTGACAGAGATGTCTTCTAAGCTCTTAGACATGCTTCGCTATCCTAATGTGGTCCTTTACCAGAATGCTAGTCCACAGAAGATTCAGGAGCTCTATCAATTGTCGGATATTTACTTGGATATAAACCACAGCAATGAGTTGTTGCAGGCGGTGCGTCAGGCCTTTGAACATAATCTCTTGATTCTTGGATTTAATCAGACAGTGCACAATAGACTCTATATCGCTCCTGATCATCTATTTGAAAGTAGTGAAGTTTCTGCTTTGGTTGAGACCATTAAACTGGCCCTTTCAGATGTTGAACAAATGCGTCAGGCACTTGGCAAACAAGGCCAACATGCAAATTATGTTGACTTGGTGCGATATCAGGAAATCATGCAAACCGTTTTAGGAGGCTAACATGTCAGACGAAGATTTATTTTACAAAGACGTTGAAGGTCGTATGGAAGAGTTGAAACAAAAACCTATCAAGAAAGAAAAAGAAACCCGAGGGGAAAAGATTAGTAAAACTTTTTCACTCTTACTGGGTTTGATGATTCTGATTGGTTTGCTCTTTACTTTGCTGGGAATTTTGAGGTAGGCATATGATTGACATACTGATTGTTTTAGCTATTATCCTATCTCTTGCTTTGATTGTATTGGTAACCATACAACCCCGTCAAAATCAACTATTTTCTATGGATGCGACCAGTAATATTGATAAACCAAGCTACTGGCAGAGCAATACCTTGGTCAAGGTTCTCACTTTATTGGTGAGTTTGGTTTTATTCGTTTTACTATTAATCTTTATGGTAATAACTTACAAATAAAAGAAAACTTCAGATATTCACCTTTTGTGATTGGTCTGAAGTTTTCTTTTTTACTGTCCATATTTTTGGTAAAAGTCAACTTTTACTTGGATGAAGGTCTTGGCTTCACGTAGAAGTTGAAGAAGGGTTGCACGGGTTTCAAATTCTTCTCTTGTCTTGGGCAGACTGCGATTACGGAAGACTTCTAGATAACGTTCAATTTCATCTAGCAAATCAGAAGCAGGATTGGTCTGGCTCAGTTGACCTGCAATTTTTGAAAAGAGTTGGGCCAAAATTAGGCTCTCACTGGCAGCTAGGTGACAGGTGTTGATTTGCTGGGCCATGTTTCGCAGTATGCGACTTTGCCGCTGTCTCATCTCAAAGTAGTGAATGTGGTAATCAGTCTGGTGAAAGAGGTGGTCTGAGTGATCCAAATAGACCAGTCTGAGGGCTTCTTCCAAAAGGGTGTCCAATTCTTCAACCAACTGTGCTCGGTTGCGTCCATCCCCTCTGGATAAATAATATTTGAAGCGTTGGAGAATATCTTTTAACTTTTCTTCTACCAATGTGTGGTAGTGATGAATTTCCTCTTCTCGTGAAGGCATGTAGAGATTGACAAGCAAGGCAAAACCTGTACCGATAGCAAAGAGAAGGAATTCATTGACTAGAAGGTCTGGAGAGGTTGACTCTTGCACCAAGAGATGGCTAACCAAAACAGTGCTTGGTGTGATGCCGATTTCCCAGCCCATCTGGTAGGATAGAGGCACATAAAGGGCTAGATAGAGGCCAAGGCTCCAGATATGAAATCCGCTCAAGTGAAAAGCCAGAACACCGATAGCTAGAGCTAGAAGCATGGAAAAGAGGCGATTGCGGGCCAGTTTTAAGGTACTTCTACGGGTATCGGATAGGCTCAAGAGGGCGATGATTCCAGCTGAAACTGCTGAGGAGAGATTGAGAAAATAAGCAAGAAGACAGGCAAGACAGGTAGCTAAGATGAGCTTGGTCGTACGTTGGCTAATAGACATATGGATTTCCTAGTAAGTTAGAATAAAAGCGGAAAAGACAAGACCTGAGCAGGCTTGTCTTTATGAGTTATTTTTTACGGGCTGCTGCGTATTCGGCAACAGCAGTAAAGAGGACGTCAGTGGAAGAATTGAGAGCTGTTTCACATGAATCTTGGATGACCCCAATCACAAATCCAACCCCAACAACTTGCATGGCAATATCGTTAGAAATACCGAAAAGGCTACAAGCAACTGGGATAAGAAGGAGGGATCCTCCAGCAATACCAGAAGCCCCACAGGCTGATATTGCTGCTACAACACTGAGGACAAAGGCTGTCGCAAAGTCAACAGGGATTCCCAAAGTATTTACTGCAGCAAGGGTTAAAACGTTAATAGTAATCGCTGCCCCGGCCATGTTGATAGTAGAGCCGAGTGGGATAGAAACCGAATAGGTATCTGGATCTAGTCCAAGGTCGTGACAAAGTTTCATGTTGACAGGGATGTTAGCCGCAGAACTACGAGTGAAGAAGGCTGTCACACCGCTGACACGCAAACATTTCCAAACGAGGGGATAAGGATTTCTCTTCATAAAGAGGAAGGCAATTAGTGGATTGACTACCAGAGCCACAAAGAACATAGTTGTCACCAAGAGGGCAAGCAAGATTCCATAGTTAGCTAGGCTTCCGATTCCCTTATCAGAGATGGTTTTGAAGACAAGTCCTAAGATCCCAAATGGAGCTAGGTTAATGATCCATTCGACAATTTTCGAAGTCACATCAGCCATAGTTTTCAGCAATTCTTTACTATTTTTGCTGGCTTCTCTCATAGCAATCCCGAAAACAACTGCCCAAGATAGGATACCGATGTAGTTGGCAGTAATGAGGGCATTAACTGGATTGTCAACCAGTTTGAGCAAGAGGTTGCTGAGGACTTGTCCAATCCCATCTGGTGGAGCAATATCGGTATTAGCACTATTTAGGGTAATTTCAACAGGGACGATGAAACTTGCTAGTACAGCGATAAGGGCAGCGGCAAAGGTTCCTACCAAGTAAAGGAAGATAACGGTTTTCATATTGCTATCTTGTCCCTTTTGATGTTGGGAAAGGGCATTGGCAACGAGGGCAAAGACCAGAATCGGTGCGATGGCTTTAAGACCACCAACAAAGAGATCTCCTAGCAGGCCAATTCCTGAAACGTTAGGAAGTGTCAGTCCTAGGGTTCCTCCAATAAGCATACCAATCAAAATTCGTTTGATTAGGCTTGCCTTATTCCAAGCATGAATGATTTTTTTCATAACAATCTCCTTTGTTGTGTAATGTTTATGATTATAGTATAAATATGAACTAAAATCAAGAATTTTCTGTCTATTTTTGCTATTATTTTTGAATATTTATGGAGATTCATCACTTGTAAAAGTATGGTATAATAAATGAAAGGAGTTTTCTATGAAAGAATTTATTCAAACCTACCTCAATAAGCTTGATGTTACAGCGATTATTGAGAATATCGTAACTAAGTTAATTTCTCTATTATTTCTGTTTTTGCTCTTCTATATAGCTAAGAAATTGCTCCATACCATGGTGCAGAGAATTGTCAAACCTTCCCTAAAAATGTCTCGTCATGATGTCGGACGTCAGAAAACTATCTCACGTTTATTAGAGAATGTGTTTAATTATACTCTCTATTTCTTTTTACTCTACTGCATTTTGTCGATATTGGGCTTGCCAGTTTCTAGTTTGCTGGCAGGTGCTGGGATTGCTGGGGTGGCTATTGGGATGGGAGCCCAAGGTTTTCTGTCTGATGTCATCAATGGCTTTTTCATCCTCTTTGAACATCAACTGGATGTGGGAGATGAGGTCGTTCTGACAAATGGTCCTATCACTGTATCAGGCAAGGTGGTTAGTGTTGGCATTCGAACAACTCAACTCAGAGGAGAAGATCAGGTTCTGCACTTCGTTCCCAATCGAAATATCACCGTCGTCAGCAATTTCTCTCGGACAGACCAGGCCTGAAATTTTAGCAGATTTATGGTACAATAGAAAGAGTTTGGTAAAGGAGAGAAGATGTTTTTAGAAAAACAGTTGGGCAATGGTTGTACCTGGATTAACCTAGATTTGGACAAGTTGAAAAAACTAGAGGACCTTTCTGAAATCTACGGTTTGGACAAGGAAACCATTGAATACGCGCTGGATAGAAATGAGCGCGCTCACATGGATTATCACCGTGAAAATGGGACTGTGACCTTTATCTACAATGTCTTGAACTTGAAAAAGGATAAGGAATACTACGAAGCTTTTCCTATGACCTTTATCGTGGAACATCGTCGCCTGATTACCATTAGTAATACCAAGAACGCCTATGTCATTGAACAGATGACCCGTTATCTGGAGAGTCATGACATGCTTTCGATTTACAAGTTTCTCTTTGCCAGTCTGGAAATCATCAGCAATGCCTATTATCCTGTCATTGAGCAGATGGACAAGAGTAAGGATGAGGTCAATGGTCTCTTGCGTCAGCGAACGACTAAGAAAAACCTCTTTGCCCTTTCCGACTTGGAGACTGGTATGGTTTATCTTACTGCGGCTGCCAAACAAAATCGCATGTTGCTGGAGCATATTCAAGGGCATGCCCTCTATCGCAGTTTTAACGAGATTGAGAGAGAGCAGTTTGATGATGCTATGATTGAGGCTCATCAGCTGGTATCCATGACGGATTTGATTTCTCAAGTCCTCCAACAACTATCAGCATCTTACAATAACATTCTAAACAATAACCTGAATGATAATTTGACAACCTTGACCATCATCTCAGTCTTGCTAGCGGTTTTGGCAGTCGTGACAGGCTTTTTCGGAATGAATGTTCCCCTACCTTTAACAGATGAACCCAATGCTTGGCTCTACATTAGTTTGGCCAGTGCTGGTTTGTGGATTGTCCTGTCATTGTTGCTAAGGAAAATTGCGAAAAAAAGTTAAGAAAAGGAGCCAGAATGGCGATTGAAAACTATATGCCAGATTTTGCTGTGGAAGCAGTTTATGATCTGACAGTCCCAAGTCTGCAGGCGCAGGGAATCAAGGCTGTTTTGGTCGATTTGGACAATACCCTCATTGCTTGGAATAACCCTGATGGGACACCAGAGATGAAGCAATGGTTACATGATCTCCGTGACGCGGGTATTCGCATCATTGTGGTCTCAAATAACACTAAGAAACGCGTCCAACGAGCAGTTGAGAAGTTTGGAATTGATTACGTTTATTGGGCCTTGAAGCCCTTCACATTTGGGATTGATCGTGCCATGAAGGAATTCCACTATGATAAAAGCGAAGTGGTCATGGTTGGCGACCAGCTCATGACAGATATTCGAGCAGCCCACCGTGCTGGCATTCGCTCGATTTTAGTCAAACCCTTGGTCCAACATGACTCGATCAAAACGCAAATTAACCGAGCTCGTGAGCGCCGTGTGATACGAAAAATCACTGAAACGTACGGACCGATTACATATAAAAAAGGAATTTAACTATGGAAGAAATTCTCTGTATTGGTTGTGGAGCAACCATTCAGACGACAGACAAGGCTGGTCTTGGATTTACCCCCCAGTCGGCACTTGAAAAAGGTTTGGAGACGGGCGAAGTATATTGCCAACGCTGTTTCCGTCTCCGCCACTACAATGAAATCACGGATGTCCAGTTGACGGACGATGATTTCCTCAAGCTCTTGCACGAGGTGGGAGACAGTGATGCCTTGGTGGTCAATGTCATTGATATCTTTGATTTTAATGGCTCTGTTATCCCAGGCTTGCCACGTTTTGTCTCAGGCAATGATGTCCTTTTGGTAGGAAATAAAAAAGATATCCTCCCTAAGTCAGTTAAGCCGAGCAAGATTAGCCAGTGGCTCATGGAACGTGCCCACGAAGAAGGTCTTCGTCCAGTCGATGTCGTCCTAACTTCGGCACAAAACAAACATGCCATCAAGGAAGTCATTGACAAGATTGAACACTACCGTAAGGGCCGTGATGTCTATGTGGTCGGTGTAACCAACGTTGGAAAATCAACTCTTATCAATGCCATTATCCAAGAAATCACGGGTGATCAGAATGTCATCACGACTTCGCGCTTCCCAGGGACAACTTTGGACAAAATCGAGATCCCGCTTGATGACGGTTCTTATATCTACGATACGCCGGGGATTATCCACCGCCACCAGATGGCCCACTACTTGACGGCTAAAAACCTCAAGTATGTCAGTCCTAAAAAGGAAATCAAGCCTAAAACCTATCAGCTCAATCCTGAACAAACCCTGTTTCTAGGCGGTCTAGGACGCTTTGACTTCATTGCAGGTGACAAGCAAGGTTTCACAGCCTTCTTTGACAACGAATTGAAACTCCATCGTACCAAGCTTGAAGGCGCTAGTGCATTTTACGACAAGCACCTCGGAACCCTTCTGACACCACCAAATAGCAAGGAAAAGGAAGATTTTCCAAAACTAGTCCAGCATGTCTTTAACATTAAGGACAAGACAGACCTAGTCATCTCTGGACTCGGCTGGATCCGCGTAACAGGCACAGCAAAAGTCGCCGTCTGGGTACCAGAAGGCGTCGCAGTCGTCGCACGAAAAGCAATTATTTAAACACAGAAAGGAAAGGGTTTTCTGAACTCGAACTAGCAGGGCGAACCCATAGAGAATACTTTTCGCCGTGGTGTTAGTTGGTACAAGTGATTGTACCAACTGCGGAAAATTTGAGACTTTAGGCTCAAATTTTAGTCATGAAAGTCCAAAGGACTTTGCTGACGTCCGTCACCACTTCAGAAAAGTATAAAAAGAAACTCTTTTAAAGAAATTATGTCATTAACATCAAAACAACGTGCCTTCCTTAACAGTCAGGCACACACTCTTAAACCCATCATCCAAATTGGGAAAAATGGACTGAACGACCAAATCAAAACCAGTGTTCGTCAAGCCCTTGATGCACGCGAATTGATCAAGGTTACTCTTTTGCAAAACACCGATGAAAATATCCACGAAGTAGCTGAAATTTTGGAAGAAGAAATCGGTGTGGATACAGTCCAAAAAATCGGACGCATCTTGATTTTATTTAAACAATCCAGCAAGAAAGAAAATCGCAAGATTTCTAAAAAAGTCAAAGAAATCTAAAAATTACACTCCAAACAACTGTTTTTACAGAGAAATAAAGGAGACTAGCCTATGGCAATCGAACTATTGACTCCCTTTACCAAGGTAGAGTTGGAGCCAGAAATCAAGGAGAAAAAACGTAAACAAGTCGGGATTTTAGGGGGGAATTTTAACCCTGTTCACAATGCTCATCTCATTGTTGCGGACCAAGTACGGCAACAGTTGGGACTAGATCAAGTTCTGCTTATGCCTGAATACCAACCTCCTCATGTAGATAAAAAGGAAACAATCCCTGAACACCATCGTCTCAAGATGCTTGAGTTGGCGATTGAGGGGATTGAAGGTCTGGACATTGAAACTATTGAGTTGGAACGTAAGGGCATTTCCTACACCTACGATACCATGAAGATTTTGACAGAGAAGAATCCAGATACGGATTATTACTTTATCATCGGTGCCGATATGGTGGACTATCTGCCTAAGTGGTATCGAATTGATGAACTGGTAGATATGGTTCAGTTTGTGGGAGTTCAGCGCCCACGCTACAAGGCAGGGACTTCCTATCCAGTTATCTGGGTGGATGTACCTCTCATGGATATCTCATCCAGCATGGTGCGTGACTTCCTTGCCCAAGGTCGGAAACCTAACTTTCTCCTGCCTCAGCCTGTGCTAGACTACATCGAGAAGGAGGGTCTCTACTGATGGCCTATCAAGACTATATCAACTGCTCTCGTGAGGCTTTGTTGGAAAAAATGGCAGAGCTTCTGCCTGAAAAACGCTTAACCCATTGCTTGGGTGTGGAGCGTGCAGCCAAAGAACTGGCTCAGCGCTTTGGAGTCGATGCCGAGAAAGCAGGCCTAGCAGGCCTTCTTCATGACTATGCTAAAAAGCTGTCAGATCAGGAATTTTTAGACTTGATTGTCCGTTATCAGCTAGACCCTAACCTCAAAAACTGGGGCAATAATGTCTGGCATGGGATGGTCGGAATTTACAAAATTCAGGAAGATTTGGATTTGCATGATTCAGAAATTCTGCGAGCCATTGAAATCCATACAGTTGGGGCGGATCAGATGACAGATCTTGATAAGGTCATCTACGTCGCAGACTATATCGAGCATAATCGAGCCTTTCCTGGAGTAGATGTGGCACGTGAGATTGCAAGTCTATCGCTTAATAAGGCGGTGGCCTATGAAACAGCTCGAACCGTGGAGCATCTAGCTCATCAGGGATTCCCCATCTATCCCCAAACCCTTGAAACCTATAACGCCTTTGTGCACTATTTGAAAGAGGACTAAATGAACGAAAAAGAATTACTAGAACTAGTCGTGAAAGCGGCTGATGAGAAACGTGCGGAGGATATCCTCGCACTTGACGTACAAGATTTGACCAGTGTGACAGACTACTTTGTTATCACTAGCTCTATGAATAGCCGTCAGTTGGACGCTATCGCTGATAACATTCGTGAAAAAGTAGCTGATGCAGGCTTTAAAGGCAGTCATGTCGAAGGCGACGCAGCAGGAGGTTGGGTCTTGCTGGACCTTGGTGCTGTCGTTGTGCATGTCTTTTCAGAAGAAATGCGTGCCCATTATAATCTAGAGAAGCTATGGCATGAGGCGAATTCAGTAGATATTTCAGAAGCTCTTGCTTAGAAGATGAACTCAGTTGTAGTCAACTGGGTTTCTTTGCTTATTTTAGAAAAAATTGATTGAAAGGTAAAGGGCGAGTGGTGTTTGCCATGGAGGCTCTTGGTATCATGATTATGGCAACTTATGAAACCTTTGCGGCTGTTTACGATGCAGTGATGGATGATAGTTTATACGATAAATGGACGGATTTTTCTCTTCGTCATTTGCCTAAGACTAAGGAAAGAAAGAAACTCTTGGAACTGGCTTGTGGGACAGGAATTCAATCTGTGCGATTTTCTCAGGCAGGTTTTGATGTGACTGGGCTTGATTTGAGTGCGGATATGTTGAAGATTGCTGAAAAGAGAGCGGCTTCAGCCAAGCAAAAGATTAATTTTATTGAAGGTAATATGCTGGATTTGTCCAAGGCAGGTCAATATGACTTTGTCACGTGTTACTCGGACTCAATCTGCTACATGCAGGATGAGGTGGAAGTAGGAGACGTTTTTAAAGAAGTCTATAATGCTCTCAACGAAGACGGGGTTTTCATCTTTGATGTGCATTCAACCTACCAGACTGATGAGGTTTTTCCAGGTTATTCCTATCATGAAAATGCGGAAGATTTCGCCATGCTCTGGGATACCTACGAGGACGAAGCGCCTCACTCCATCGTGCATGAGTTGACCTTCTTTATCAAGGAAGAGGATGGGTCCTTTAGTCGCCACGATGAAGTGCATGAGGAGCGGACTTATGAGGTCTTGACCTATGATATTTTGCTGGAACAGGCTGGTTTCAAATCCTTCAAACTTTATGCGGACTTTGAGGACAAAGAGCCAACAGAAACTAGCACCCGTTGGTTTTTTGTAGCGCAGAAGTAGGAGATTACTATGACCATCACGGGTATTATCGCGGAGTTTAATCCTTTTCATAATGGACACAAATACCTGCTGGATCAGGCTGAAGGACTGAAAGTCGTGGCTATGTCTGGGAATTTCATGCAACGAGGAGAACCAGCGATTATAGATAAGTGGACAAGGGCCCA
The DNA here is from genome assembly GCF_003942865.1 of Streptococcus mitis. Taxonomy (GTDB): domain Bacteria; phylum Bacillota; class Bacilli; order Lactobacillales; family Streptococcaceae; genus Streptococcus; species Streptococcus mitis_BI. The sequence goes on from NZ_RJNZ01000003.1 coordinate 29,325, forward strand.
GATGGCACTGGAAAATGGCGCAGACTTGGTAGTGGAATTGCCATTTTTAGTCAGTGTCCAGGCGGCGGATTTCTTTGGCCAAGGAGCTGTGGATATCTTGGATCGCTTGGGCATTGATACTCTAGCTTTCGGGACAGAGGAAGTTCTGGATTATCAAAAGATATCTGACTTATACACAGAGCAAGGTACTGAGATGGAGAAATTTGTGGAAAATCTGCCTGATTCACTATCTTATCCCCAGAAAACCCAAGCTATGTGGAAGGAATTTGCAGGTCTTGATTTTTCAGGCAATACGCCCAATCATGTTCTTGCTCTTGCCTATGTCAAGGCAGTTGCGGGATGCAACATCAAGCTCCATCCGATTCAGCGTCAGGGGGCTGGCTATCATTCTGTGGATAAGGATGTGGACTTTGCCTCGGCGACAGCCCTGCGTCAGCACCAGAAGGACCAAGATTTCTTAGAACGCTTTATGCCTTCTGTTGCCCTTTTTGAGCAGGCCAGTAAGGTGAGCTGGGAAGACTATTTTCCTATGCTCCGCTATCAAATCTTGTCCAATCCAGACCTAACCACTATCTATCAGGTCAATCAAGAAATGGCTGTGCGCATTAATGAAGCTATTAAAACAGCCCAGTCTGTAGAAGAATTGGTCGAGTTAGTGACTACCAAACGTTACACCAAGGCGCGTGTCAGACGCCTCTTGACCTATATCTTGGTGCAGGCTAGAGAAGGTGACTTGCCAGAAGCCATTCATGTCCTTGGATTTACTGAAAAAGGAAGACAACACCTTAAGTCTCTGAAAGGGCAGGTCAATCTAGTCAGCCGAATTGGCAAAGAACCTTGGGATCCCATGACTAAAAAGGCAGACCAGATTTACCAACTAGGAAATCCAAGTATAGCAGAACAGAATTTTGGAAGAGTGCCGATTAGAATAGAGACAAACTAAGTCTACTGAAAGGTGGACTTTTTATTTTTTAAATCTTTGTGAGTAAGTTTAAGATAAAGTTTTTTGGAAAATGACAGATTTACTAAGACAAAAAGTCAGAAAAGAAATTTAGTATAGCGATTACAATTCTTGTCCCTTGAATCCGCTTTATGCTTGTCATTTTGTGGTATAATCATGATAATATAGATTAAAAGGGGGATATATGAAAAATATAATGACGAGGATTCTTAATTTTCTTCTGAATTTCAAACTATTGAAATATCTATTGAAAAGACCATCATGGAGTAGTAATGTTAGAATTGTTGAATGGTACAGAATATTTATAGCCAGTATATGGGTACTGTATCTTGCACTTGAGATTGACCAATTTAAACGCTTTGCTTTACCTATCTATAAATTTGTATCTAATTATAATTTTTTTAAAGATATTATTTCAATTTTGTATGAGAATCGTGTAATAATATTGTTAGCACTGACTATACCAACAATACTATTCTGGTTTTTAGACATAATTTTTAAAAAAGTTAGTTATAAGAAACTAGACCCAGAGCTATTTCCAGAATATGACTTGGATGACCATCCTTTTCAAACTCATCTGGTTGAGTTTTTAAATAGCCCAGACTCTATTCATAATGTCTTCTGGCTGGATGGTTCTTGGGGGAGTGGGAAAACATTTTTTATAAAGACGTTTTTTGAAAATCAAATTTATAAAAAGAAAGAAATCTACTATATTTCCTGCTTTGGTATAAAAACAAGAGAGCAAGCCGAGAGAATATTGATTAATGAGATAGAAAAACAATCCATACTCGGAAATTTGGACTTTATTCCACTTATTGGAGGAGTTTTTAAATGGTTCTTTAAAACAGTTGGAACCGATTTGATGAAGCGAGATTCTATCATTATTTTTGATGATCTTGAACGGGTTTCATATGTAGCAAAATCAGATAAGCTTTCAGATGTAGCAAAATCAGATAAGCTTTCAGATGTAGCAAAATCAGATAAGCTTTCAGATGTAGCAAAATCGGATAAGCCTTCAGATGCAGCAAAATCGGATAAGCCTTCAGATGCAGCAAAATCAGATAACCCTTCAGATTACAATGATTTATTGGGCTATATTGACTATCTTTCTGAGAATAAAAAATTTAAAATTATTGTAATTTTAAATAGTAAGGAAATTAAGTCAACAAAGAAGAATCTCATTGATAATAAATTTAAGCTGAATCAACATCAAATGGTATCTACAGGAGAAGTCATAGATAACATTTTGAAAAAGAGTAAGTTGAGGGATGATGGCCTTGGAAAAATTTTATCATTGATTTTTAAAATTCATTATGTGGATATTGGTAAAAGAGTTGTAGACGATAAAAATAAAAAACCAAGTCTGAGAGAGTTCCAGAAGTCGTTAGAAGATCTTTCGAATATAACTGATAATAATGAGAAAGCAGACTACATTATCAATTGGATGAATGGTCGCGAGGAAACAGAGAGTGTACTTATGTCACTTGTGAAATATTTTGAAGAGAAACCGCCAGAATTTTATAAGGGATATTTGTATGCCACCTTAGATGGTGAATTTTATCGGTATGAGATTTATAAAGCAATTCTAAAAGAGGAATATTCTAGTATTGCTTTGGCAAATATTATAGAAGTTATTGATAAGAAAAAATCATACTTTGAAGAGTTGTTGTATTTTTTGTGGGAAAAAGGTTCGGAAATAAAAGAGTTAAGATATTTGGTGTATGAATATAATAAAAGCATTGGCCTTGAATTTCAAATTTCCAAAAAATACGAAGCATTTGAAAAAGAATCAGGAGAAGAAATAGAATATGATGAAGCAAAAGAATACATCGAAACAGTCCTTCGAAAAAGATATAGAAACTCTTCAGTTTGAGTTTGTGAAAATCACTTTTTTATGGTAAAATGTTAAAGAATGTATGTCATTCGGAATAACAATAAAATGAGGTAAAAACATGGAAATCATGTCGCTTGCGATTGCTGTTTTTGCCGTCATCATTGGTTTAGTCATTGGATATGTCAGCATCTCAGCTAAGATGAAATCATCTCAGGAAGCTGCAGAGTTGATGCTTTTAAATGCTGAACAAGAAGCAACTAATTTACGTGGACAAGCTGAGCGTGAAGCAGATTTACTTGTTAATGAAGCCAAGCGTGAAAGCAAGTCTCTTAAAAAAGAAGCACTATTGGAGGCCAAAGAAGAAGCCAGAAAATACCGTGAAGAAGTGGACGCTGAATTCAAATCAGAACGTCAAGAACTCAAACAAATCGAAAGTCGTTTGACAGAGAGAGCTACTAGCCTCGACCGTAAGGACGACAATTTGACGAGTAAAGAACAAACACTTGAACAAAAAGAACAAAGTATTTCTGATAGAGCGAAAAACCTTGATGCGCGTGAAGAGCAATTAGAGGAAGTCGAAAGACAAAAAGAAGAAGAGTTAGAGCGTATTGGTGCCCTGTCTCAGGCAGAAGCACGAGATATTATCTTGGCTCAGACAGAGGAAAACTTGACCAAGGAGATTGCTAGCCGTATTCGTGAAGCTGAGCAAGAGGTCAAGGAACGTTCTGACAAAATGGCTAAGGACATCCTGGTTCAAGCCATGCAACGTATCGCTGGTGAGTATGTAGCAGAGTCAACAAACTCAACGGTTCATCTGCCAGACGATACTATGAAGGGACGCATTATTGGTCGTGAAGGTCGTAATATTCGTACCTTTGAAAGTTTGACAGGGGTCGATGTGATTATTGACGATACACCAGAAGTGGTAACCTTGTCAGGATTTGACCCAATTCGTCGCGAAATTGCCCGTATGACTATGGAAATGTTGCTCAAAGATGGTCGTATTCATCCAGCTCGTATCGAAGAGTTGGTTGAGAAAAACCGTCAAGAGATTGACAATAAGATCCGTGAATACGGTGAGGCAGCTGCCTATGAAATCGGTGCGCCAAACCTTCACCCTGACTTGATGAAGATTATGGGACGTTTGCAGTTCCGTACTTCATATGGACAAAATGTCTTGCGTCATTCGATTGAGGTTGCTAAATTGGCTGGTATTATGGCCAGCGAACTTGGTGAAAATGCGGCTCTTGCCCGTCGTGCTGGATTCCTTCACGATATCGGGAAAGCTATTGACCGTGAGGTTGAAGGTAGCCACGTTGAAATCGGTATGGAATTGGCCCGTAAGTATAAGGAACACCCAGTTGTGGTCAATACCATTGCTAGTCACCACGGCGATGTTGAAGCTGAGAGCGTGATTGCAGTTATCGTTGCTGCAGCAGATGCCTTGAGTGCAGCCCGTCCAGGTGCTCGTAGTGAGTCTCTTGAAAGCTACATCAAGCGTCTTCATGATTTGGAAGAAATTGCTAACGGTTTTGAAGGAGTTCAAACTAGCTTTGCCCTTCAAGCAGGACGTGAAATCCGTATCATGGTCAATCCAGGACAAATCAAGGACGACAAAGTCACAATCTTGGCTCACAAAGTTCGTGAGAAAATTGAAAACAATCTCGATTATCCAGGAAATATCAAGGTAACCGTGATTCGCGAGCTTCGTGCAGTAGATTATGCTAAATAAATAAGAAAGAGCAGTTGAAAAATTACTGCTTTTTTGTTACACTAGATAGAAAGACTGTAGAAGGATAGTTTGCACAAAATGCTACTATCTGAAGGGAAATCTTATTTTATTTTTACAGACTGACTAAAAGGAGACACAATGGCAGACCGAGGCTTGCTAATCGTTTTTTCTGGTCCTTCAGGGGTTGGAAAAGGAACGGTTAGAAGAGAGATTTTTGAGAGTTCTGAAAACCAATTTCAATACTCTGTATCGATGACGACACGCGCACAACGTCCTGGAGAAGTGGACGGTGTTGACTATTTCTTCCGTACTCGCGAAGAGTTTGAAGAGCTGATTCGCCAAGGACAGATGTTGGAATATGCAGAATATGTCGGCAACTACTATGGAACGCCTCTAACCTATGTCAATGAAACCTTGGACAAGGGAATTGATGTTTTCCTTGAAATTGAAGTTCAGGGTGCTCTTCAGGTCAAGAAAAAGGTTCCAGATGCTGTCTTTATCTTCCTGACACCACCAGATTTGGATGAATTGCAAGATCGTTTGGTAGGACGTGGAACAGACAGTGCAGAAGTAATTGCCCAACGAATCGAAAAAGCCAAGGAAGAAATTGCCCTCATGCGTGAGTATGATTATGCGATTGTCAACGATCAGGTGCCCCTAGCTGCTGAGCGTGTCAAACGTGTGATCGAAGCAGAGCACTTCCGTGTGGATCGTGTCATTGGTCACTATCAGGAGATGTTACCAAAATCTCCAACTACCCGATAAAATTTAGAAAATAGGTACAAGCAAATGATGTTAAAACCCTCTATTGATACCTTGCTCGACAAGGTTCCTTCAAAATATTCACTCGTAATCTTGGAAGCAAAACGTGCCCACGAATTGGAAGCAGGTGCGCCAGCAACTCAAGGTTTCAAGTCTGAAAAATCAACTCTTCGCGCCTTAGAAGAAATCGAATCAGGAAACGTTACCATTCACCCAGATCCAGAAGGAAAACGTGAAGCAGTGCGTCGCCGTATCGAAGAAGAAAAACGTCGTAAAGAAGAAGAAGAAAAGAAAATTAAAGAGCAAATCGCTAAAGAAAAAGAAGATGGTGAAAAAATTTAAGGTTGGGGGGACTCAATCTTATTTTTTCTATTGCAAGAATGTACTGACAAGGAGGAGGTGAGAAGATGGCTATAGCCAAGATTATCGTAGATGTGCCTTTGATGCAGACGGACCAGCCCTATAGTTATAGGATTCCTGAGGAGTTTGAAGGAATGTTGGAAGTTGGGATGCGGGTTCATGTGCCTTTTGGTAAGGGCAATCGCCTGATTCAAGGAATTGTTCTTGGTTTGGAGTCCCAACCAGATGAAGAAGAGATGGAGCAAGATTTAAAAGATATTGCTGAAGTGTTGGATTTTTCTCCTGTTCTCACGCAAGAACAACTCTGGTTGGCTGAAGAGTTACGTAAGTCTGTTTTTTCTTACAAAATCTCCATCTTAAAAGCCATGTTGCCGGGATTTCTAAACTCTAGCTATGACAAGATTCTCTATCCTCTGGAAGGTCTGAGTCAGGAGGACCGAGTGCGTCTGTTTGGTTCAGAAGCTTCGCTTGCCTTTTCTTCTCTGGATTTAGGTAAGCAAGCCGAAATGATGCGTTTGACTAGAAAAGGCCTGCTTGGTCTGGAATATCAGGCAATCGATCAAAAGAAGGTCAAGACCCAGTCTTGGTATGAGGTATACCTTACTCGATTAGAAAGTGTCGAGATTTCTGCGCGCGCCAAGAAAAAGTTGGAACTGAGAGACTATTTACTGTCTCATCCCGAGAGTGCTTCCTTGGCTAGTTTGTTAGAGTCCTACTCGCGGGAGCAAGTTAACTTCTTTGTGGAACAAGGTGCTGTGACCATAGTTCAAAAGGAAGTTCAACGCTCGGCTGCTTATTTTGAAGGAATTGAGGCAAGTCAGCCTTTGGAGTTGAATCCAGAGCAAAGACAGGCGCGTGATGCAGTTGTCAGTTCGATTGGTAGTCATCAACCTCTCTTCCTCCTTCAAGGGATTACAGGAAGTGGGAAGACCGAGGTTTACTTGCAGATTATTCAAGGGGCTTTGGACAAGGGCAAGACAGCTATTTTACTGGTGCCTGAGATTTCCTTGACTCCTCAGATGACGGAGCGTTTTATTGCTCGATTTGGTGAGAAAGTGGCCATTCTTCACTCAGGCTTGTCTAATGGTGAAAAGTATGATGAATGGCGCAAGGTTGAGCGTGGAGACGCTCAAGTTGTTGTTGGTGCTAGATCGGCCATCTTTGCTCCTCTGAAAAATCTGGGGGTTATGATTATCGATGAAGAGCATGAAGCGACTTATAAGCAAGACAGTAATCCACGTTACCATGCCAGAGAGGTAGCTATTTTACGGGCTCAGTATAATCAAGCAGCCCTTGTACTTGGTTCAGCAACTCCTAGTCTGGAAAGCCGTGCTCGGGCTGGAAAAGGCGTTTATCAACATTTACGTCTGACCCAACGCGCCAATCCTTTAGCTAGTATCCCTGAGGTTCAAGTAATTGACTTTCGGGACTATATCGGACAAAATGAAACGTCAAACTTTACGCCACCTTTGCTAGAAGCGACTCAGGATCGTCTGGCTAAAAAAGAGCAGGTGGTTCTTATGCTCAACCGTCGTGGTTATTCTAGCTTTGTTATGTGTCGGGAGTGTGGGACCGTGGATACTTGTCCTAACTGTGACATTTCCTTGACCTTGCACATGGATACCAAGACCATGAACTGCCATTATTGTGGTTTCTCGAAGGACATTCCTCAGGCCTGCCCTAACTGTAAGAGTCGCAGTATTCGTTACTACGGGACGGGAACTCAGAAGGCTTATGACGAGCTAGCAGAACTCTTTCCCCATGCACGCATTCTACGGATGGATGTGGATACGACTCGTAAGAAAGGTAGTCATCAAGCTCTGCTTGACCAGTTTGGTAGAGGGGAAGCAGATATTTTACTAGGTACTCAGATGATTGCCAAGGGGTTGGATTTTCCAAATGTGACCTTAGTCGGAGTGCTCAATGCGGATACGGCCTTGAATCTACCAGATTTCCGTTCTTCTGAGAGAACCTTCCAGCTCTTGACTCAGGTGGCAGGTCGAGCAGGACGGGCTGAAAAAGCAGGTCAGGTCTTGATACAGTCCTACAATCCTCAGCACTACGCTATTCGATTTGCAAAAGACCAGGACTACGAAGGCTTTTACGCTTATGAAATGGGAATCAGACGACAACTTGGTTATCCACCTTACTATTTCACGATTGGTATTACCCTTTCTCACAAGAAGGAAGAAGAGGTAGTCAAACGTGCCTATGAAGTCATGAACATTTTGAGGTCAGGCTTGTCAGAGACCAGTCACATTCTGGGGCCAACGCCCAAACCCATTGCCCGTACCCACAACCTCTATCATTACCAGATTTTAATTAAATACCGTTTAGAAGATGAGCTGGGGCCGACCCTCAACCAGGTCTTGGCCTTGACTCAAGAAAGGGAAAATAGTGAGCTCCGTCTCAGCATTGACCATGAGCCACAGCAATTTTTATAAGAAGGAGAAGATATGACAAAATTAATCTTTATGGGGACCCCCGACTTTTCAGCAACAGTCTTAAAAGGGCTTTTGACAGATGACCGTTACGAAATTCTAGCCGTTGTGACCCAGCCAGACCGTGCTGTTGGGCGTAAAAAAGTTATCCAAGAAACCCCGGTCAAGCAGGCTGCTAAAGAAGCAGGTCTTCCAATCTACCAACCTGAAAAATTATCTGGAAGTCCAGAGATGGAAACTATTATGCAGCTAGGAGCAGATGGAATTGTGACTGCTGCTTTTGGGCAGTTTCTCCCAAGTAAACTCCTTGATAGCATGGACTTTGCGGTCAATGTTCACGCCTCTCTACTTCCAAAACACCGTGGTGGTGCGCCTATCCATTATGCCTTGATTCAAGGGGATGAGGAAGCTGGTGTGACCATTATGGAAATGGTTAAGGAAATGGATGCAGGGGATATGATTTCTCGTCGTAGTATTCCGATTACGGATGAGGACAATGTCGGCACCTTGTTTGAGAAATTGGCGCTAGTTGGTCGTGATTTGCTTTTGGACACTTTGCCTGCCTACATTGCTGGTGATATCAAACCTGAACCGCAGGATCCAAGTCAGGTTACTTTCTCGCCAAATATCAAACCCGAGGAAGAAAAGTTGGATTGGAATAAAAGCAATCGTCAACTCTTTAACCAAATCCGTGGAATGAATCCGTGGCCTGTTGCCCATACTTTCCTTAAGGGCGACCGCTTTAAGATTTATGAAGCACTACTAGTGGAAGGTAAGGGAAATCCAGGTGAAATCCTCTCTATCTGCAAGAAAGAATTGATTGTCGCAACGGCTGAAGGAGCTTTGTCTCTCAAACAAGTGCAGCCAGCTGGTAAGCCTAAGATGGACATTGCTTCCTTCCTCAACGGTGTTGGACGTACATTGACTGTAGGAGAACGATTTGGTGATTAAAGTAGAAACAGCTAGAAGTTTAGCCCTAGCAGTATTAGAGGATGTTTTTATTAATCAAGCATACTCAAATATCGCCTTAAATAAGCATCTCAAGGGAAGTCAACTTTCTGTAGCAGACAAGGGTTTGGTAACCGAGCTGGTCTATGGAACAGTAGCCCGTAAACTGACTCTGGAATGGTACCTATCCCACTTTATCGAAGACAGAGACCAGTTAGACAGTTGGCTTTATGTCCTTCTTCTTATGAGTGCCTACCAGCTCCGCTATCTGGATAAGATTCCAGACCATGCTGTGGTTAATGAAGCAGTGGAACTGGCCAAAGTCCGTAAAAAGGGCAGTGAAAAATTGGTCAATGCCGTCCTTCGTCGTATCCTGCGTGAAGGCTGGCCAGATATTGCCAGTATCAAACGAAAAAACAAACGTGATTCCATTGCCTATTCTCTACCTGTTTGGCTAGTTGCCAAGCTCAAGGAAGAATACGGAGAAGAGCGAGCGCAAGCTATCTTTGAAAGTCTTTTGGTGCGCAACAAGGCCAGCATTCGTGTAACAGATCTAGGACGAAAAGAGGAAATCAAAGCCTTGTTGGAGGCCAGTGATTCGTCCTTGTCTCCTTCTGGTCTGGTTAAGGAGCAAGGCCACTTTGCGGGACATGACCTATTTTCAGAGGGAGCTATTACCATTCAAGACGAGTCCAGTCAGCTGGTTGCTCCGACGCTTGATTTACAAGGTGATGAGCAGATTCTAGATGCCTGTGCGGCTCCGGGTGGGAAAACAGCCCATATAGCCTCTTATCTCACGACAGGTCAGGTTACTGCTCTGGACTTGTACGACCATAAGTTGGACTTAATTCAAGAAAACGCCCAACGTTTAGGAGTTGCAGATCGGATTCAAACACAAAAATTGGATGCCAGAAAGGTACATGGGTTTTTTGGTCAGGATTCATTTGATAAGATTTTGGTAGATGCTCCCTGTTCAGGAATTGGTCTTCTGCGCCGCAAGCCAGACATCAAATACAATAAAGAAACGGCAGATTTCGCGTCCTTGCAGGAAATTCAGCTAGAAATATTAGGTAGTGTTTGTCAAACACTACGCAAAGGTGGTATAATAACTTATAGTACCTGTACTATTGTCTCAGAGGAGAACTTTCAGGTCGTACAGGCATTTTTAGAAAGTCATCCTGAATTTGAGCAGGTAACACTAGAACATGAATGTAAGGATATCATGAAAGATGGCTGTATCCTCATCACACCTGAATTGTATGGAAGTGATGGATTCTTCATCAGTCAATTTCGCAAGATATCGGATTAGGAAGGAACTAACACATGGAAATTTCATTATTAACAGATGTTGGTCAGAAACGAACAAATAACCAAGACTATGTCAACCATTATGTCAATAGAGCTGGACGTACTATGATTATCCTAGCTGATGGTATGGGAGGTCATCTCGCAGGGAATATCGCTAGTGAGATGGCGGTAACAGACCTAGGTGTAGCTTGGGTAGATACTCAAATTGATACAGTTAATGAAGTGCGTGAATGGTTTGCTAACAACCTTGAGATTGAAAATCAAAAGATTAACCAATTGGGACAAGATGAAGCCTATAAAGGAATGGGTACAACCCTTGAGGCTGTAGCGATTATTGATAATCAGGCTATTTATGCTCACATCGGAGATTCTCGTATCGGTTTGATTCGTGGAGAAGAATACCACCAGTTAACGAGCGACCATTCTTTGGTCAATGAATTGCTCAAGGCTGGTCAATTGACACCTGAAGAAGCAGCTAGCCACCCACAGAAAAATATTATTACTCAATCTATCGGTCAAAAAGACGAAATTCAGCCTGATTTCGGAATGATCACCCTCGAGCCAGGAGACTATCTCTTGCTTAATAGTGATGGCTTGACAAATATGATTTCAGGAAGTGAGATTTCTGATATTGTAACCAGCGATATTTCTTTGGCAGATAAGACAGCAACCTTGATTCGTTTTGCCAACAATGCAGGTGGTTTAGACAACATCACAGTTGCCCTTATTGCTGTTAATGAGGAGGCAACAGAATGATCCAAATCGGCAAGATTTTTGCCGGGCGGTATCGGATTCTCAAACAGATTGGTCGAGGAGGCATGGCAGATGTTTACTTGGCTAAAGATTTGATTCTAGACGGGGAAGAAGTGGCAGTAAAGGTCCTGAGGACCAACTACCAGACAGACCCGATTGCTGTGGCGCGTTTCCAGCGGGAAGCAAGAGCCATGGCGGATCTGGACCATCCTCATATCGTTCGGATTACAGATATTGGTGAAGAAGAGGGACAACAGTATCTCGCAATGGAATATGTTGCTGGATTAGACCTCAAACGCTATATCAAGGAACATCACCCTCTTTCAAATGAAGAAGCGGTTCGAATCATGGGACAAATCCTCTTGGCTATGCGCTTAGCCCATACTCGAGGAATTGTTCACAGGGATTTGAAACCACAAAATATCCTTTTGACCCCAGATGGGACTGCCAAAGTTACAGACTTTGGGATTGCAGTAGCCTTTGCAGAGACGAGTCTGACTCAGACCAACTCTATGCTGGGCTCGGTTCATTACTTGTCACCAGAGCAGGCGCGTGGTTCTAAAGCGACTGTACAGAGTGATATCTATGCCATGGGGATCATCTTTTATGAGATGTTGACAGGACATATCCCTTACGATGGGGATAGTGCAGTGACTATCGCCCTCCAGCATTTCCAGAAACCATTGCCATCGGTTATAGCTGAGAATCCATCTGTGCCTCAGGCTTTAGAGAATGTTGTCATCAAGGCAACTGCAAAGAAATTAACAGATCGCTACAAATCAGTTGCTGAGATGTATGTGGATTTGTCTAGCAGTCTATCTTACAATCGTCGCAATGAACCAAAGTTAGTCTTTGACGATGTGACGAAGGCGGACACCAAGACTCTTCCTAAAGTTCCACAAAGTACCTTGACTTCTATTCCTAAAGCTTCGGTGAAAGAAGAACCTCCTCAAGTGAAGAAAGCGAATCCGCAGGTCGAAGAGCAAGCGCCTACGCAAAAATTAAAGAAAAAGCGGAAGTTTAAAGCTCGATATTTGATTATTTTGGCAAGTGTTCTATTAGTAGCTGCTTCTTTAATCTGGATTTTCTCTAGAACACCGGCAACAATTTCCATTCCGAATGTGACTGGACAAACTGTGGCTGAAGCTAAAGAAGCTCTTAAAAAAGCTAATTTTGAAGCAGGTGAAGAAAAATCAGAAGCTAGCGATACAGTAGCAGAAGGACGTGTCATTCGAACGGATCCAGAAGCTGGTAGCGGCCGAAAAGAAGGAACCAAGGTCAATTTGATTGTTTCTTCTGGTAAGCAATCTTTTCAATTGAGCAATTACGTCGGACGCAAGTATACGGATGTCGTAGCTGAACTTAAGGATAAGAAGGTTCCTGAAAATCTCATTAAGATGGAAGAGGAAGAATCTAGCGAAAGTGAACCAGGAACGGTTCTAAGACAAACACCAGCAGCAGGAACTACATATGACTTATCAAAGGCTAGTACGATTGTTTTAACAGTTGCTAAAAAGGTAACTAGTGTAACCATACCGGGTTATATCGGTTCAAGTCTTGAATTCACTAAAAATAATTTGATTCAAATTGTTGGGGTGAAAGAGGCTAATATTGAAGTTGTTGAAGTGTCAACCGCTCCTGAAGGAACAGCAGAAGGAAATGTTGTGGATCAGACTCCAAAAGCGGGTGGAAAAATTGATTTAGCCAGCACACGTATTAAAATTTCGATTTATAAACCCAAAATACCACCATCAAGTTCCTCTTCAACGTCAGTTCAACGTGGTAACCAAGGTTCACCTACTACTCCAAATCAAGGGAATCAACAAGGTGGCCAGCAAGGAAATCAACAAGGAACGGTTCCTACTCCGAGTCAACCAAATAGTGAAGGAAACCACGAAAATTCTCGTGATTAAACGAATCTTTGTCATGATTTCATGGCAAAGATTTTTTTTGAGTCCGGATTTGTGATAGAATAGAAGGAGTTGATAAAAGGAGGAACGCATGGAAGAATCAAGAGAATTAAATGCCGTTATCGATGTGATTATGTTAGCTGGAACCATTCTTCTCAAAAGTGGCTCAGAGATTCATCGTGTAGAAGATACCATGATCCGCATTGCGCATTCGCAGGGGATTGTGGATTGCAATGTTCTTGCCATGCCTGCCGCTATCTTTTTCTCCATTGAAAATACCAATATTTCGCGAATGAAACGCGTGACTTCCTCTTCTTATAACATCCAAAAAGTCTGCGATGTGAATCAGATTTCTCGTCAGTTGGTAGGAGGAAAGCTTGATTTAGAGACGGCCTTCAAGCAATTGACGGCCTTGCAAGCTCAACCTCTTCCCTATACTAAGTTGCAGGTAACTCTGGCTGCGACCTTTAGTGCTCCTTTCTTTTCAATTATGTTTAGTGGAAATATTTACGACGCACTTGGGGCAGGAGTGGCTACCTTATTTGGTTTTGCCTTTTCCCTCTATGTGGAGAAGTTTATCCGAATTCCCTTTGTGACGGCCTTTGCTGGAGCCTTTGTCTTTGGGATGATTGCCCAGTTTTGGGCTCGCTACACAGGTTTTCCTTCAACGGCAGATTTGATTATAGCTGGTGCGGTCATGCCGTTTGTACCAGGGATTGCCTTGACCAATGCGGTTCGTGATATTATGACCAACCACATAAACTCTGGTATGAGTAAGATGTTTGAATCCCTGCTCATTACCCTTGCTTTAGGGGCGGGAACTTCTGTCGCCTTGGTATTGATGAACTAATATGACACTAACAACCTTTTTATTACAAGCAGTAGCAAGTCTTCTTGCTATTATCACTTTTTTGATCGTACTCAATGTACAACGCTCTATGCTCTTACCTGGAGGGATTTTGGGCATGGCTGTCTGGCTAATCTATCTCTTGCTCAAGGAACCGACCAATGTTATTGTGGCTACCTTTATTGCGGCTATTATTGGTTCTTGTGTCAGCCAGATTTTAAGTATTCTTTATAAGACTCCTGCTGTGGTCTTTATCTTGGCCATTTTGGCACCACTGGTTCCGGGATACCTTTCTTATCGGACAACTGCCTTTTTTGTGACGGGAGATTACAGTCATGCCATTGCTAGTGCAACCTTGGTTGTTATGTTGGCTTTGGTGATTTCCATTGGAATGGCTAGCGGAACAGTGATTCTTAGACTTTATTCTCACTTACGAAAACAGCATAATGGTTAGAATAATAAGCGACTTGATTTGGTGAATCAAGTCTTTTTTCTCTCTTTTACTGCTATTTGTGATAAAATAGTATAGAACGATTTTTTACAATGAATGATAAAACAGAGGTAAATATGACAATCGGTATTGATAAGATTGGTTTTGCGACCAGTCAATATGTCTTGAAATTACAAGACTTAGCAGAAGCGAGGGGAATTGACCCTGAAAAATTAAGCAAAGGACTCTTGCTCAAGGAATTGAGTATTGCGCCCCTAACTGAGGATATCGTGACCTTGGCGGCCAGTGCAAGTGATTCTATTTTAACTGAGCAAGAGAGACAAGAAATTGACATGGTCATTGTAGCTACTGAGTCAGGAATTGACCAAAGTAAAGCTGCAGCCGTCTTTGTGCATGGTTTGCTGGGCATCCAGCCCTTTGCTCGTAGTTTCGAGATTAAAGAAGCCTGCTATGGAGCGACAGCGGCCCTTCATTATGCCAAATTGCATGTGGAAAATTCTCCAGAGTCCAAGGTATTGGTCATTGCTAGTGATATTGCCAAGTACGGTATTGAAACTCCAGGAGAACCCACTCAGGGTGCTGGAAGTGTGGCTATGTTAATTACACAAAATCCACGCATTATGGCCTTTAATAATGACAATGTGGCTCAGACCCGTGATATCATGGATTTCTGGCGTCCAAATTACTCGACAACACCTTATGTAAATGGTGTCTATTCTACCCAACAATATTTGGATAGTTTGAAAACGACTTGGCTTGAATACCAAAAACGCTACCAGCTTACTTTGGATGATTTTGCAGCTGTTTGCTTCCACTTGCCTTATCCTAAATTAGCGCTAAAAGGCTTGAAAAAAATCATGGATAAGAGCCTGCCTCAAGAGAAAAAAGACCTCTTGCAAAACCACTTTGACCAGTCTATTCTCTACAGTCAAAAGGTGGGGAATATCTACACTGGTTCCCTCTTCCTTGGACTTTTGTCTCTCTTGGAAAATACAGATAGCTTGAAGGCTGGGGATAAAATTGCCCTTTATAGTTACGGAAGTGGTGCTGTGGCTGAGTTCTTCAGTGGTGAATTGGTTGAAGGATATGAAGCTTATCTGGATAAAGACCGTTTGAATAAGCTCAACCAACGAACTGCCCTGTCTGTTGCTGACTATGAAAAAGTCTTCTTTGAGGAAGTAGACTTAGATGAAACAAATTCTGCCCAGTTTGCTGGCTATGAAAATCAAGATTTTGCCTTGGTTGAAATTGTTGACCACCAACGCCGTTATAGCAAGGTTGAAAAATAATGAAGATAAGTTGGAATGGATTTTCTAAAAAATCATACCAAGAGCGCCTCGAGCTGTTAAAAGCTCAGGCGCTCCTTAGTCCTGAGAGACAAGGGAGTTTGGAGCAGGATGAACAGATGAGTGTGACTGTTGCAGACCAGCTGAGTGAGAATGTGGTGGGAACTTTTTCTTTACCTTATTCGCTGGTCCCAGAGGTTCTCGTTAACGGTCAGGAATACACAGTTCCCTATGTGACAGAAGAACCGTCCGTGGTTGCTGCGGCTAGCTATGCCAGTAAAATCATCAAGCGTTCAGGTGGCTTTACTGCACAGGTTCATGAGCGCCAAATGATTGGGCAGGTAGCCCTTTATCAAGTTGCTGATCCTGAACAAGCTCAAGAGAAGATTGCTAGCAAGAAGGCTGAACTCTTGGAGTTTGCCAATCAAGCCTATCCTTCCATTGTTAAACGCGGGGGCGGGGCGCGTGATCTGCATGTCGAGCAGATAAAAGGCGAAACAGACTTTTTAGTCGTTTATCTTCATGTCGATACCCAGGAAGCCATGGGTGCCAATATGCTCAACACCATGTTGGAAGCCTTGAAACCAGTCTTAGAAGAACTCAGTCAGGGGCAAAGTCTTATGGGAATCCTGTCCAACTACGCGACCGATTCTCTGGTGACTGCAAGCTGTCGCATCGCCTTTCGCTACTTGAGCCGCCAAAAGGATCAAGGACGAGAGATTGCAGAGAAGATAGCCTTGGCTAGTCAGTTTGCGCAGGCTGATCCTTACCGAGCTGCTACTCACAATAAAGGGATTTTTAACGGTATTGATGCCATTTTGATTGCCACTGGTAATGACTGGCGTGCCATCGAAGCCGGGGCCCATGCTTTTGCAAGTCGAGATGGCCGTTATCAAGGTCTCAGCTCTTGGCGTCTATACTTGGAGACAGAAGAATTGGTTGGTCAAATGACTCTTCCTATGCCTGTAGCAACCAAGGGTGGCTCTATCGGCCTCAATCCTCGTGTAGCCCTTAGTCACGAACTACTGGGAAATCCTTCTGCCAAAGAATTAGCTCAGATTATCGTTTCTATCGGGCTTGCCCAAAACTTTGCAGCCCTGAAAGCCTTGGTGAGTACAGGGATTCAGCAAGGCCACATGAAATTGCAGGCCAAATCCTTGGCACTTCTCGCAGGTGCTAGTGAATCCGAGGTAGCTCCCATAGTCGAGCGCCTCATTGCAGATAAAATCTTTAATCTCGAGACTGCCCAACGTTATCTAGAAAACTTAAGATCATAAAAAACTCAGACGAATTGGTCTGAGTTTTCTTGTACTTAAATACTTTTTCCAGATAATAGAGTAACTGGTAAGAAGTAACCAGTTGTTGCGACTTCCTTGCCTTCAATCTTTTGCAAGAGTAGGTCAACAGTGAGGCAGGCAATTTCTTCCAAAGGTTGCTTCACAGTCGTCAAATGAGGATAGTAATTCTCGATAAAGTAGGTGCCATCATAGCCGATTATTTTAAGCTCTTCCGGGACAGAAATTCCCAGTTCCTGAGCAATTTTAATGACTAGAATAGCAGTCAAATCATCCGAAGCAAAGATGGCATCTGGTTTTTGACGGGTCAAGATATTCTTGATTTCCATTTCTTTTCTGACTGGAGAAAAGTCACTGGAAACATTGATAATAGGAGCTTTTGGGAGTACAGAAGCAAAACCAGCGTGGCGTAGTCCAGTTGGTGAATTGGAATTGTCATTCCCTGTAATCATGATGATAGACTGAGCACCTGTCTTGACTAAGGTCTGGGCTGCGAGAACCCCACCAGCGTAGTTGTCAGAGGAGACGACAGGAATATCTGGTGACAGATTTCGGTCAAAGGAAATAATTGGTGCCGTCACGCGATTGTAGTCTTCGATTCCCAAGTTGTGACTACCCGAAATGATGCCGTCCACCTGATTGGCTTCTAACATTTCGATGTATTCACGTTCCTTTTCAGAATCGTGCTCACTGTTGCAGATGATGGTCTTATAACCATTTTTGAAGAGTTGGTGTTCCAGCTTATCAATCAATTCTGCATAGAAAACATTGGAAATATTGGGGAAAATCAAGCCGATTAACTTAGCTGATTTTCCTTGCAGACTACGAGCCAGGTTGTTGGGTTTATAGCCCAATTCTCGCATGGCTTCATTTACTTTTTGAATAGTTTTCTCAGATAGATAACCTTTTTTATTGATAACACGAGAAACGGTAGTAGGGCTGACGCCTGCGAGTTTTGCGACATCAGTTAGTTTTGCGACCATAATCTAATTCATAGTAAGTTCCAGTTGGGTTTCCAGACTTGATGAGGATCCCCATTTGATCCGCATGTGGGAAGACACGACCAGAAAATACTTTTTCTCCTTTATTGATGAAAATTTCAAAGACAGTGTTATCGATGAAAATTGTAGCAGTAGTAGCCTGATGATCGATTGGGCAAGAACGAGTTGTCCCAAATTCTTGAGAATACTGTTCACCAGCTTGGCTACGATCCACTGTCACTTGACCGTTTACAAGGTCAAAGTTGATTACAAGTCCCTTGCCTTCTTTATCAGCAAGTAAGACAATCTCGCTCTGACTATTGGCTTCCAAGTTGAGTTCAAGTTCGTAGCTGTTATTGGTTTGGGTACGGTTTGAGAAGGCTTCTTCAGAAGCACGAAGGCCCTTGATAGTCGCGACTGGGTATTGGTAGAGTTTGCCATCTTTGATAGTTAGTTCTTTGACCAAAGAGAAGGTTCCTTGGTGGTCAAAACGGTCAGATGGGTAAGAAACATCTGGCAAACCAAGCCAGCTAACTGCTAGAGCACGTCCATCAGGAGCGTTGAATGCTTGGGTTGCATAGGCTTCAAAACCAAAATCCATGTTTTGGAGTTGAGACACATCTACCATTTTGGCATTTTCAGGGTCAAAGGAAGCCCCGATTTTATACATATTTGGATAGATATTATCGTAGTCTAGAACATCTTTATCCAATCCTTGTGGGCAGTAGAGAAGGACAGGTTGCTCGCCTACAAAGACTAGATTTGGGCATTCCATCATGTAGGCAGTGCGGTCGTTAGCAAAGTCAAGGTCGCCAACAGCTTGCCAGTTTGTATAGTCGTTGTCCACAGCCTTGTAGAGACGGACGAAGCCTTTTTTCTCCAAGTCCTGTCCACCGACGATAGCATAATATTGACCTTTAAAGTTAAAAATTTGCGGATCGCGGAAGTGGTCAGTAGAGTCTGCTGGCTGGTCAATCAAGATCTTGTCAATCTTCGTAATCTTGCCATCCTTATCCATCAAAGCACCGATCTGGTAAGGGTGACGGATCCAGTTTTCATCACGGACATTTCCTGTATAGAATAGGAATAAGTTATCGCCAAACTGCATGGCAGAACCAGAGTAGGCACCGTGGCTATCTAATGGAGTGTCAGGCAAAACTTTGACTCCAGTTTCTGTGAAATGAACCAAGTCCTCGCTTTCCAATTGCACCCAAGATTTTAAACCGTGGGCTGCACCAAAAGGAAAGTTCTGATAAAAAACAATCCACTTTCCATTAAAGTAAGAAAAGCCATTTGGGTCGTTGAGAAGTCCTGTTTTTGGCTCAACATGGTAATGAGTATGCCATGGAGATTGTGCCATATTTTCTTTTATATTTTGAATTTCTTCTTGCGTCCAGTCTTGATAAAGTCTGTAACGACGCTCAGTTGTCCATTCCATTCTTTCATTCCTCCAAAAATCTTATCACTTTTAATAGTAACCGTTTTCGATAAAAAATGCAAGCCTTTTATGTTAAAAAAGAGAAAAAACTGTCAAACGTTTATCACAAATAAAAAGCAGAAAATCAATCCACTTTTCAATAAAATATGAAAGATAATGAAGCAAAAGCCTTTTTAACCAAGATTTTAAACTTATTTTTTCAAGCAACACCTGATAAAACAGTCAAAAACAATCAATCTAAAGCGTTTCTATTAAGTGGATAGAATATTTTTCTGCAAAACGCTTGACATATTTCTAAAACATGATAAAATAATAGTCGTAGGGCGGATAAAATCGCTTTCAAACAAGAACAAAATTTTATATAAGGAGATTTTTGCAAATGAACAATCAGGAAATTGCAAAAAAAGTCATCGATGCCTTGGGTGGACGTGAAAATGTCAACAGTGTAGCTCACTGTGCGACTCGTCTTCGTGTCATGGTCAAAGATGAAGGAAAAATCAATAAAGAAGTGATTGAGAACTTGGAAAAAGTTCAAGGTGCTTTCTTTAACTCAGGTCAATACCAAATCATCTTTGGTACTGGTACAGTAAACAAAATGTACGATGAAGTTGTTGCACTTGGTTTACCAACATCATCTAAAGATGACATGAAAGCAGAAGCTGCTAAACAAGGGAACTGGTTCCAACGTGCTATCCGTACTTTCGGTGACGTTTTCGTTCCAATCATCCCAGTTATCGTAGCGACAGGTCTCTTCATGGGTGTGCGTGGTCTTTTCAATGCTCTTGAAATGCCACTTCCAGGAGACTTTGCAACTTACACACAAATCTTGACAGATACAGCCTTCATCATCTTGCCAGGTTTGGTTGTGTGGTCAACCTTCCGTGTATTCGGTGGAAATCCTGCCGTTGGTATCGTTCTTGGTATGATGCTTGTTTCTGGCTCACTTCCAAACGCTTGGGTAGTCGCTTCAGGTGGTGAAGTAACGGCTATGAACTTCTTTGGTTTCATCCCTGTTGTTGGTTTGCAAGGTTCCGTTCTTCCAGCCTTCATCATCGGGGTTGTCGGAGCAAAATTTGAAAAAGCTGTCCGCAAGGTCGTTCCAGATGTCATTGACCTCTTGGTAACACCATTTGTGACACTTTTGGTCATGTCTATCCTTGGACTCTTTGTCATCGGACCAGTCTTCCACATTGTTGAAAACTATATCCTTATTGGTACAAAAGCAATTCTTGGCTTGCCACTTGGTCTTGGTGGTTTCTTGATTGGTGGGGTTCACCAATTGATCGTCGTGTCAGGTGTGCACCACATCTTCAACTTGCTTGAAGTGCAATTGCTTGCTGCTGACCATGCTAACCCATTCAACGCTATCATCACTGCGGCTATGACAGCTCAAGGTGCTGCGACTGTTGCGGTTGGTGTTAAAACTAAAAATCCAAAACTGAAAACACTTGCTTTCCCAGCTGCTCTTTCTGCCTTCCTCGGTATTACAGAGCCTGCTATCTTCGGGGTGAACTTGCGCTTCCGTAAACCATTCTTCCTCTCATTGATTGCTGGTGCAATCGGTGGTGGATTGGCTTCTATCCTTGGACTTGCTGGTAATGGTAGTGGTATCACCATCATCCCTGGTACAATGCTTTATGTTGGTAACGGACAACTTGCCCAATACCTTCTTATGGTAGCTGTATCATTTGCACTTGGTTTTGCTCTTACTTACATGTTTGGTTATGAGGATGAAAAAGAAGTTGCTACTGAAGTAGCGACAGAACGTTTGGTCCAAGAAGAAACAACTGGTAACATTCCAGCAGCTCTTCAAAATGAAACACTTGTAACTCCTATCGTTGGTGATGTTGTCGCTCTTGCTGATGTCAATGACCCAGTCTTCTCAAGCGGAGCTATGGGACAAGGTATCGCTGTGAAACCAAGTCAAGGTGTGGTATATGCACCAGCTGATGCTGAAGTTTCAATTGCCTTTCCAACAGGACACGCTTTTGGTTTGAAAACAACTGATGGTGCTGAAGTTTTGATTCACGTTGGTATTGACACTGTGTCTATGAATGGTGACGGTTTTGAAGCAAAAGTTGCTCAAGGTGACAAGGTTAAAGTGGGTGATGTTCTTGGAACATTTGACTCAAACAAAATCGCTGCAGCTGGACTTGATGATACAACAATGGTTATCGTTACAAATACAGCTGACTACGCTTCAGTAGCTCCAGTCGCAACAGGTTCAGTTGCGAAGGGGGATGCTGTGATCGAAGTGAAAATCTAATCAATCCTCTCTAATGTGAAAACGAACAAATGACATGTTTGTTCGTTTTTGCTTGAATGGTAAGATTTACAGAGGAAAATCTAAAAAATAGAGAAATTTAGACTTTCGAAATATGCTATAATAAAGAAAATAAAAACAAGAGGTTTATCATGACAAAATTATATGGAAGCTTGGAAGCGGGCGGTACAAAGTTTGTCTGTGCTGTCGGTGATGAAAACTTTAACGTTGTAGAAAAAACACAATTTCCAACAACAACTCCAATCGAAACAATCGATAAAACCATCGAGTTCTTCTCAAAATTCGATAACCTTGCTGGTCTTGCAGTTGGGTCATTTGGTCCGATTGATATTGATAAAAACTCAAAAACTTATGGCTTTATCACGACGACTCCAAAACCAAACTGGGCAAATGTGGACTTGCTTGGTGCCCTTCGTCGTGCCCTCAACGTGCCAATGTACTTCACTACAGACGTAAACAGCTCTGCCTATGGTGAAGTGGTTGCCCGTAACAATGCTGGCGGTCGTATCGAAAACTTGGTTTACTACACAATCGGTACAGGTATCGGTGCAGGTGTCATCCAACGTGGTGAGTTTATCGGTGGTATGGGTCATCCTGAAATGGGTCATTATTATGTTGCTAGACACCCAATGGATATTGAAAAAGAGTTTAAGGGTGTTTGTCCTTTCCATAAGGGATGTCTGGAAGGCTATGCAGCTGGTCCAAGTTTGGAAGCTCGTACAGGTGTACGTGGGGAAAATATTGAACTCAACAACCCTGTTTGGGATGTCCAAGCCTACTATATCGCTCAAGCTGCGGTCAATGCGACAGTGACTTTCCGCCCAGACGTGATTGTCTTTGGTGGAGGGGTCATGGCTCAACAACACATGCTGGACCGTGTCCGTGAGAAATTTACATCTCTTCTTAATGGCTACCTACCAGTACCAGATGTGCGTGATTACATTGTAACGCCAGCAGTAGCGGGAAATGGTTCTGCCACTCTTGGGAACTTTGTTCTTGCAAAAGAAGTTTCAAAATAAAGCACAAAATCCGCTTGGGAAACCAAACGGATTTTTTACGTGTCAAAGCATTTGCCAGAAAAAGTCAATAATATAGGTCAGACCGTAGGTATAAACTACGAGGGTAAAGGGCTTGGTCAGAATGATGATGGTCATATAGCGCTTGAAACTCATCTTGGTCAGAGCGGCAAGCATACAGAGAAAGTCAGCTGGACTAATGGGCCAAATCATCATAAAGATAAAGAAACGGTCAAAACGATTACCCTTATCCAACCAACCGATATACTTGTCATAGGTGCGCTTACTGACGACAGACTGGACAAAGGCGGCTCCATAGAGGCGCACCAGATAAAAGATAATGGCACAGCCAATCACGATTCCGATATAGTTGTAGATTGTCCCGATGATGTGACCGTAGATAAAGACGCCAGCCACCGAGGTCAAGGCTCCAGGAATGATAGGGACGACCGTTTGTAAAATCTGTAAAAAGATAAAGAGAGGTGGCCCCCAGATACCTGCCTGCTGGATAAAAGCAGAGAGGGTTTCTTTAGACTGTAAAACCCCAGCCTGATAAGCCCAAATACAGAAAATCAAACT
Organism: Streptococcus mitis; assembly: GCF_003942865.1. GTDB lineage: Bacteria > Bacillota > Bacilli > Lactobacillales > Streptococcaceae > Streptococcus > Streptococcus mitis_BI. The sequence goes on from NZ_RJNZ01000003.1 coordinate 52,510, forward strand.
CCCAACCCCACCGACAATCGATGAGATGTTGATAACTTGCTGCAGAAGGGGAGAAACAGCTTTCATTTGTTTATCCTGTGACATGTAAACTCCTCATAGATAGTATAATTCTACTATACCATATTTTGGAGGAGAAAGGGGGAATGAGTGTTTTTGCTGAGAAATAGATGGGAATACAGGCCTTCGAGATTTAGAATAGATTCGTTTACTAAGGTTTATATGTGTTCTAAGTCTCGAATTATCGCAATTACATAAATTTAAAAGTATTCTACTGCTGACGGCGGTGGCTAATGCTCAATAGGAATATGATCAAGTGGAGAGTAAGGCGCGTGCTTCTAAGTCTGCCAAGGAAGTCGGAAAGACCAGACAACTCCGTACCGAACTTTCAACTAGCTACGACCTCTTTATGCGCTATACCGCAGCCAGCGCAGAAGCCTATCCTGAAAAAGAACACCTAGCCAAACTTCTCAAGGACCTCAATACAATCCGAGACAGTAAGCGACGCTTGAGTGGTCTAAGTAAGAAGGAGAAAAAAGTGAAAGTATAAGAAGAGATACAAGTAGCAGGATAAAATTTTTTGGTAGATTCGTGCTATAATTTAAGTAATTATCTATAATGTGTAGGAGAAAAATTCATGGCAAATACTATTCTCATTCTGGGTAATGGCTTTGATATCGCTATGGGGAGAAAAACAAAGTATACAGATTTTGTTGAGTTTGAAAAACAATTATTTTCTAATCCAGATGAGAAGTTACAGGAGTTTCTACAAGCCAAAAGTATTAGTATTGAGAAATACAAAGATAATTTATATTTGAAATTTATCACCGAAAACAAAGATACCCTTGGAGATAATTGGTCTAATCTTGAAATAATGATTTCCCAACTCGCGGATGCAATAATGTATTTTAAAGAGAATATGAAATTACTATATGATTCATCAGATATACATCCAATTAGAAAAAGTAGAGATAGTTTGAAAAATGAAACTAATTTCAGCGCAAAATACTTTATTGTAGAGGTATTCGCTCCGCTCTACAGTCACTATGAATGGAAGTTTTTGGATAGAGATTTGGTATTGAACAAATTAAATTATATCTTTATCGAACAGTTAAATTTATTAACAGAACTGCTAGAAATTTATCTGTCTTATTTGGACTACCTTGATTTTGATATTCAAAGGCTTGAAGCAAGTCTAACAGCCCTAGATGCAATATCAGATTTGTCAAATTCTTCTGTTCTAAACTTTAATTATACAAACACCTCAGGTCATCTTTACGGGACTTCTGAGAAGAAAACTCATTTTATACATGGACGAATTGATTTGGACAGGACTATTAGTCGCGTAAATAATATGGTTTTTGGAATTGAGGATAAAGAAAACGATGTTAATATTGATTTGATTCCTTATCAGAAATACTATCAACGAGTTGTTAAGGAGACTGGGAATGATTATGAAACGTTTTTCGAGCCCAATATAGAATTTAAAGAAAATGAAATTGATGTACCTTACAATGCATCTAAGAATATCATTGTTTTTGGTCACTCGATTGACCCTTTGGATAAAGAAATATTTCAAAAATGTTTTGAATTAGCAGGAAATGGAAAGTATGATTATAGATTTATTTTTACTTATTACGATGAACCAGCTAAACGTTCGATTATTAAGAATCTTGCAATCATTCTTGGTAAAGAAAAATTGGTAGAGTTAACAGGAAAACGAAATGTTGTATTTATAAAGAGTGATGATAAGGATGGTATGAAAGATGTTCTACTACCTTAATAAAATCAAAAAATAATTGAACTTATAGAATAAAATTGTAAAATCTTAATCTAAAAACATTTCTAACCCACTCGTCCTTCCTAGTTCGAGTGGGTTTTATTAAAATATGATAAAATAGAAAAGATAATACATTTATTTAATAAGGGAAGTAAAAATGGCAAGTAAAGAAAATGCAGAGCGCAAGGAACTGCATCGTAAGATTTGGGCGATTGCGGACGATGTTCGTGGTGCTGTAGATGGTTGGGATTTTAAGCAATATATCCTAGGTATCCTTTTTTATCGCTTTATTTCAGAGCATATGGCAGACTATTTTGACCGTGCTGAGCATGAAGCTGGCGACTTAGAATTCCGTTATGCTGAATTGAGTGACCAAGAAGCTGAGCAAGATTTTAAACCAGGGACAGTTGAGGATAAGGGATTCTTTATCCTTCCGAGTCAACTATTTGAAAACGTTGTTGAGAATGCCTCGCAAAATGAAAACTTAAACGAAGACTTGGCCAATATTTTCCAAGATATTGAAAAGTCAGCCATTGGCTTCAAATCAGAAGATGATATCAAAGGTTTGTTTGATAACTTGGATACACGAAGCAATATCCTTGGTGGAACTGTTCCAGAAAAAAATAAACGACTTTCTGACATTCTAAATGGTATCAATAGCATTAACTTTGGTAACTTTGAGGAAAATGACATCGATGCATTTGGGGATGCTTATGAGTTCTTGATTTCCAACTATGCAAGTAATGCAGGAAAAAGTGGGGGTGAATTTTTCACACCTCAGACTGTTTCTAAATTGTTAGCTCGACTAGTCATGGTCGGCAAGGACAAGATTAACAAGGTCTATGACCCAACATGTGGTTCAGGCTCTCTCCTTCTTCAAATGAAAAAACAATATGAAGACCATATTCTAGAAGATGGATTCTTTGGTCAAGAAATTAACATGACCAACTATAACTTGGCTCGTATGAATATGTTCTTACACAATATCAACTACAATAACTTTGATATTAAGCGAGGAGATACCCTTTTAAATCCTCAGCATTTAGAAGAAAAGCCATTTGATGCTATCGTTTCTAACCCTCCGTATTCTGTCAAATGGGTGGGAGATGGAGATCCAACTCTAATAAATGATGACCGCTTTGCGCCAGCTGGTAAGCTAGCTCCTAAGTCAAAAGCTGACTTTGCCTTTATCATGCATAGTCTCAATCACTTGTCCAATAAAGGTCGAGCAGCTATTGTATGTTTTCCAGGAATTTTCTATCGTGGAGGAGCTGAAAAGACCATTCGTCAGTATCTAGTAGATAACAACTTTGTTGAAGCAGTGATTTCCCTTCCAGACAATCTCTTCTTTGGAACTTCTATCGCAACGACGATCTTGGTTTTGGCAAAAAATAAACTAGAGAACAAAACGCTCTTTATCGATGCGAGTAAGGAATTCAAAAAAGAAACTAACAACAATGTTTTGACGGATAGCAATATCGAACATATAGTTGAATTATTCTCTAATTATCAAAATGTTGACTATAAATCTGCTCTCGTTGATAATGATGTGATTGGTTCAGAGCAAGATTACAACCTATCTGTTTCAACCTATGTCGAACAAGAAGACACACGTGAGAAGATTGATATAGATGTGCTCAATCAAGAAATTGCAGAAACTGTAGCCAAGATTGACCACTTGCGTGCAGAGATAGACAAGATTGTAGAGGAGCTGAGCTATGGCAAATGATGTGATTCTCTATAGAACTGATGACGGGGAGTCTGCTATTGAACTCCACTTGGATAATGGAACGGTTTGGCTGACCCAACAAGAACTAGCTGAGCTCTTTCAAACTTCCAAGCAAAACATTAGTAAACATATCAAGGCTATTTTTGAAGATGGAGAATTATCGGAAGAGGCAACTGTCAACTATAAGTTGACAGTTCAAAATGAGGGGAATAGAAGTGTTCAGCGAAATGTCGCCTACTATAATCTCGATATGATTTTGGCGATTGGTTACCGTTATATTAAAAATATTTTTAAAAAAGTGAAAAAATCTTGAATTATCTGCTAAAAAAGGTATAATGGAATTAATAGGATTGCCTACCTCTCTTGGATGTGACAAGGCGAACAGGTATAAGGAGTGGGCTTATAGACTTCTACTATGAGCTTTTTTAATTGAAGTAGAGTTAATGGAATTAAATCATTTTCAAGAATTATTGAATTGTATTAAGTTATTAGAACAGAAAACTATACAATTTCCTGATGTAGGAAAACAGCGAAAATATCGACTGTATTGTATTTCGGATAAGAATGAAAAATTTGAATTGATTATCAATCGAAAAGGTCATTTGAATCGGCAGAACCTCACTTATCAAATGATGTCACATAGTCTAAAAGGTGTTTTGGTTCGCCTAGATTGCAATGGTGCTCCTCATGATGATATAGAAACACCGCATATTCATATATTTGATGAAGAACATGATTATGGACGAATTGCTATTGGTTTGGGTGATTTAGAAGTAGACTTAGCAAATGAACTTTTGGATAGTTTGATTTATTTTTTGGACTATACAAATGTGAATTATGATAATGTAGCAATCCCATTTCTATAGCTTAAAAGGAGGTTACTATGGATAGTTTGAAACTGATTGATGACTATGTGAAGTGGTATCGTGAAAAACTACTTGTAACGGATTTTGATGGGTACTCTGAAATTGTAACGCCTTATGTAAATCATTTAAATGATCGAGTGCGGTTGTACCTAGAAGAAAAACCTAATGATTTATTAAGAATTTCAGACGATGGTGAAACTTTTAATGAATTGGCTTTGGCAGGTCTCGACATTACGAAAGAAACAAGACAACGAATTATAACCAGTGTATTAAGGCAGTTTGGATCAAAGTTGGATGAAGATATTGTATATATCGAATGTGAAGCAAAGAATTTTCCAAAAGCGAAACATAAAATGATTGAGACAATTATACGTCTCTATGATTTACTGAATACTCATCGATCCAACGTTACAAGCCTCTTCACAGAGGAAGTACAAGATTATTTTTATGAAAAAGATTTTGGTGGTATGCCAAACGTTCGATTGACAGGATATTCAGGAATTGATTATCAAGTTGATTATGTTTTAGGAGCTAGGAAAAATCGTCCTGAAATTTGGGTTCAAATTGTCAATCGGTTTGATTATAATAGTTTGGCAAGAGTTAACTATATTTACCAAGATATTGCTAGCAATCGAGATATTCAACAAGTTTCGAAAAAAATTCTTATTTATAATGATTTGGAAAATAAAGTTGCATCTAAGGCGATTCAAGCATCGAAAGTAAGCGATATACAGTTATTGGCCTGGTCACAGAAAGAAGAATTTTCAGATTTATTAGCTCAGTAGCCTTAAAGTGACTGCTAGGGCTATTTTTATATCAAAGTGAGGAAAAATATGAACATCCTAGAAGAAATCCAAAACTGTCCCGTTGAGTGGAAAGAGTTGGGGGAAGTGGTTGATACTGTGACAAGTCCAGTAAAGTTAACTAAAAAGGAGTATCAAGTAACAGGAAGAATACCAATTGTTGATCAGGGTGAACAATTTGTAGCAGGTTATACAGATAATGAAAAATATCTTGAAAAAGATGAATATATCATTTTTGGGGATCACTCAGAGCATATAAAATATGTAGACTTTGCTTTTGTTCAAGGAGCAGATGGTTTAAAAATTTTGAAACCTAAAAGTGGCATAAAGGCAAAATATATATACTATTGCTTTTGTAATTTTTATAAGAAAGAAGGAAGCTATAAAAGACATTGGAGTAAAGCAAGAACTACTCAAATACCAATACTTCAAAGTGAAGAAATTCAAGAAAAAATCGTGCAAAAACTTGACAAAATGACTGAGTATGTTACAGAATTGACCTCAGAATTGACCTCACGTAAAAAGCAATACTCTTATTATCGAGATAAACTCTTATCATTTGAGGATGAAGTCTATCAGGTTGAGTGGAAGACACTTCTAGATGTTTCTAAGAAGATAACGTCTGGAGGGACACCAGATAGATCAAATAGCTTATATTATGGAGGTTCAATTCCTTGGCTTAGAACTCAAGAGGTAGATTTTCGGGAGATTTATGATACAGAATTAAGCATAACGGAAGAAGGATTAGCGAATTCATCGGCTAAATGGATTGAAAAAAACGCGGTTATAGTGGCTATGTACGGAGCAACTGCTGCAAAAGTAGGTATTGCCAAAATTCCATTAACAACAAATCAAGCATGCTGTAACATTGAGGTAGATGAAGATATAGCAAATTATCGTTATGTTTACCACTGGTTGACTTATAATTACGAAATATTAAAATCAATGGGACAAGGATCGCAATCTAATATCAATGCGGGGATGATAAAAACGTTCAAAATCCCAGTCCCTTCTCTCGAAATTCAGTCTCGTATTGTTCAAGTTCTAGACAACTTTGACAAGGTTTGTAATGACCTAAACATCGGACTACCCAAGGAGATTGAACTTCGTCAAAAACAGTATGAATATTTTAGAGAAAAACTCTTGACATTCGTCGCCGAAGGCGAGTACACTGAGAGTAGAGTAGAGTAGAGTAGAGTAGAGTAGAGTAGAGGAGTGGGACAATTCCGCTCTTATCAGGCTATTACAGTGGATATTTGGTCCAATTCGAGTGAAGGTGGGACAAGTTGTCAATTTGAAACGTGGGAAACGTCTTGTTAGAAAGCAACTAACTACTTCAGGAAGTGTTCCAGTTTATCAAAATAGTTTGGCGCCCTTGGGATATTATACCGAATCAAACAGAGTGAAAAATACTAGTTTTGTAATTTGTGCAGGGGCGGCTGGTGAAATTGGCTATAGCGCTGTGGACTTTTGGGCAGCAGATGATGTCTACACATTAGAGACGTCAGATAATATTTCTGATAAATTTATGTACTATGTCTTGTTAAGTAAGCAAGATAGACTTAAATCACAGGTTCGAAAGGCTAGTATTCCTAGATTGTCTAAAGATATTATTGATAAAGTAACGTTCTACTTACCATCTCTTACTGAACAAGTAAGAATTGTCTCCATCCTTGACAATTTTAACACCCTAACCAACTCTCTTTCTGAGGGTCTTCCAAAAGAAATCGAACTAAGACAGAAACAGTATGAATACTGGAGAGAACAATTATTAAACTTCACTAGATAAATTCTTGAATCATTTTGAGAAAAAATCTCAATAAAAACAAAAAAGGAAGAATACTATGGTTGATTATTCAAAAATACATGAAGTTATTGCGGAAACGAATGAAGGGATTCTCTTGGCTGAGTATCAACCAGAGTATCGCACAGATAGAGAATATCAGTCTGAGGCTGACCTAGAAAATCAGTTGATTTCTGATTTGGTAAATTATCTTAACTACGAACGACTAGATATCCATACGCCTGAAGAGCTCTTAGCAAATGCCAAGGTTCAAATTGAAAAACTTAATAAGGTGGTCTTTACTGATGCGGAATGGAGTCGCTTTGTAGTCGAGTATCTGGACTGTCCCAATGAAGGTTTGGTTGAAAAAACACGAAAAATCCAAGAAAATCATATCTATGACTTTGTCTTTGATGATGGACGAATTAAAAATATTTTCATCCTTGATAAGAAAAACATTCACAACAACAGCGTGCAGGTCATCAACCAAGTGACCCAGGTGGGTAGTCATACTAATCGTTACGATGTCACCATCTTAGTAAATGGACTACCTCTAGTTCAGATTGAATTGAAAAGACGTGGTGTTAGGCTCAAAGAAGCTTTTGAACAAATCCATAGATACAGTAAGGAAAGTTTCAATAGTGAGAATTCTTTATACAAATACATTCAGATTTTTGTCATTTCGAATGGTACTTTTACACGCTATTTTGCCAATACAACAGCTCAAAATAAAAATCATTATGAGTTCACCTGTGAATGGGCAGATCGTAAGAATAAGACTATTCACGATTTGGAAGATTTTACTGTTACTTTTTTTAGCAAGCGTGTCCTCTTGGAAGTTTTGACTAAGTATTGTGTTTTTGATACTAATAACACCTTGCTCATCATGCGCCCTTATCAGATAGCAGCTACTGAGAGTATCATACGCAAGATTCATTCGTCTAATGAGATGAAGAACTTTGGCACAATCAATGCTTGTGGCTATATCTGGCATACAACGGGATCAGGAAAAACTTTGACAAGCTTTAAGACTGCCCGTTTGGCGACAGGGTTGGACTATATTGATAAAGTGATTTTTGTGGTTGATAGAAAAGACCTAGATGACCAAACTATGAATGAATATAAAAAGTTCCAACCAAATTCAGTTAATGGAAGTAACAGCACAAAGGAACTTCAACGTAATATTGAAGAAAATGATGGTAAAATCGTTGTCACAACAATTCAAAAGCTAAACAAATTTATAACAGCGAATCCAAATCATGAAATCTATAGTAAAAAATGTGTTTTAATCTTTGATGAATGTCACCGCTCCCAGTTTGGGAAGGCGCAGAAGCGTATTAAGAAGGCTTTTAAACAATATGCTCTATTTGGATTTACAGGGACACCGATTTTCCCAGAAAATAGCTTGACGGGTGAAACGACACAAGAAGTTTTTGGAGAACAACTTCATAACTACGTTATCACGGATGCTATTCGAGATGAAAAAGTGTTGAAGTTCAAGGTTGACTATAACTATATCAAACCTGAAATCAATAAGTATAGAGAAGCTGAAAAAGCAGTTGGCCGAGAGATTGACGAGAAGAAACTCAAAAAGATGGAGAAGGAACTACTTCTACATCCCGAGCGGATAGCAACCATCACTGAGTACCTGTTGAGAGTTTATGATGACAAGACGCATCGAAATCAACACTATACTCATAAGCAAAAACAACTGTTTGGATTTAATGCCATGCTAGCTGTACAGAGTATTGAAGCAGCAAAATTATACTATGAAGAACTCCAACGACAGCAAGCAGCTTTACCAGAAACTAAACGATTGAAAGTTGCAACTATCTTTAGTTTTGCACCTAACGAAGAACAGTCAGCTTATGGAGAAATTCAAGATGAAGAGCTAGAGCCTCAAGATACAGCCCTGCCTATATCTTCTAAAGAGTTTCTTTCTAGAGCGATTGACGACTATAATCACATGTTCAAGACCAACTTCTCAGCTGATGGGAAGGAGTTCCAAAATTACTATCGTGACCTTTCTAAACGAGTTAAGTCCAAGGAAGTGGATTTGCTGATTGTAGTTGGTATGTTCTTGACGGGATTTGATGCTCCAAGTATGAATACTCTCTTTGTCGATAAAAACCTACGTTATCATGGTTTGATTCAGGCTTTCTCGAGAACTAATCGAATTTTTAATAAGGTTAAACGTTTTGGGAATATTGTTTGTTTCCGTGATTTAGAAAAGGCTACGCAAGAAGCTATTAAGACTTTTGGAGACACAAATAAGCTTGAAATCATCTTGGAAAAAAGCTTTAGTGAATACATGGATGGTTTCGTGGATCAAGTAACGGGTATCGAGGTCAAAGGCTATACTGCGGTTTGTCAGGAAATTTTGGAAAGATTCCCTAATCCACAAGAAATTGAAACAGAACATGATAAAAAAGAATTTGTTAAGTTATTTGGTGAGTTACTGAAGCTTGATAACGTCCTTCGAAATTATGATGAGTTTCAAGAAATCGATAAGCCTATCTCTGAAGGTTATCTTCAGGATTTAAGAAGCACTTATGTAGAAATTCGAGATGAATTCTTAAACCTTAAAAATTATGAAAGAACAAAAGACTTAGGTGTTGACCTTTCAGATGTTGAATTTGAAATCGAACTCTTAAAAACAGATGAGATTAATCTGGACTATATTCTTGCATTGATTGTTGAAAAATCGAAGAATTCTGAGTCTAAAGAAGTAATGAAAGCAGAAGTTAGTCGTGTAATTCGTTCTAGTATCGATATTCGTGCCAAAGAAGAGTTGGTTATCGGCTTTATCAATGACACTGATTTGCAAAAATTGAAAGACCATGATGGGGTTATCAATGCTTTCTATGAATATGGCAAGGAACGCAAGAAAATCGCAATCCATGACCTAGCTGAGTCTGAGAACCTTGTAGCTGATTACCAATTATTCATAGACAAATCAATTCAACGAGGTTATGCTGAAAACAGTGGGACTGATTTAGATTCGATTATTCCACCAACTTCTCGTAGACAGGGAGCACGTGAACGGAAAAAGCAAGAAGTTTTACGTAAGATTCAGTTGTTAGTAGAGACTTATTCAGGTATTTAAGGATTGTTGACTAATATTTATTAGAAAAATCAGGCTCTACAAAAAACACTCTTTATTCGCTCATATTCCGCTCATTTTTAAGATATAACTTTGTTTCCATATTTCCTGGGAACTGATAGAAAGTAAGGAGAAATATGGGAAATAACAACCAACGTGCCCTTTGCCAGCAACTTTGGGCGAGAAACAAATACCTCGTTTTGAGTCATTCTAGCAATATTTACAATGAGATTCGCCAATACTTGAAGAATGAAGAGGTGGAGGTGAGTCAGGTTCAAGAGATGATTGACCGTGCCTGCCAGATTACAGAACACAGGGGTCAGGTTTGCAATGCCTTTCAGCATATTTGGGGCTATTTTAAAAAGAAAGCGACAGATGCCGAGCGCAAGGACTATATGCTCTTGCTTGATCGCTACCGCTTTGGTCAGGCTTCTAAGGAAGACTTGATCACTAAGACTAGAGACTTGCTTGATCGCTATCCAAATACCTACTTGCAACATTCAACTTTACTGAAAGGAGATTGTCATGAGACTTTGGCATGAGGACTTAATTTCGCAACTTCCCCGTCCTCAACTTTTGGGGCAGCATCGAGAATGCTGCGCTCTTCGTGGCAACGGTTGGGGCAGAAAGCATGCGACGGTGGACTATGTCTTTACTCACTCGCCCTATCGTCTCTATGCCTATCATGACTTGATCATGAAGGAGATGGCTAATCGAGGCTACAATGTCAGTCCAGAGTGGTTGGACAAGAACTACCGAGGTAAGACCTGCCCTCCTTATCAAGACTTAGCAGAGGAAAAATTGACCAGTCCTATATACAGCGAACATGACGATGCCTACTATGAGGAGTGTCTGGACAATCTCCGAGAGAAGGGGATTGACTTATAGTCTTTTCTAATAACAAGCCATAGTCACTTATAAGAATTACCAATAACGCGTTTGACCAGTCTAACTGAAATATAGTTAAAAAACAAGCTACAAAAAGGATTTGAGGCATTTTTCTCAGGTCTTTTTCTTTTGTTTAAAACAGAGATATAGTTTCAAACTATATTAAAGCCTAATTTTTTACAATTATACAGATGATTTCTTTTCTGTTAAGATAGTTTCAACAACAAATTTTGGAGGACACATCATGTCAACTACAATCATCGGTTTCCCTCGTTTGGGCGAATTCCGCGAATTAAAATTTACAACTGAAAAATACTTTAGAAAAGAAATCTCAGAAGAAGAACTCTTGGCAGCAGCAAAAGAATTGCGTGCTAAACACTGGAACATTGTCAAAGAAAAAGGCATCACTGAAATCCCATCAAATGACTTTTCTCACTATGACAACTTCCTAGATGCAGCTTTCCTTTTCAACGTGGTACCTGCTTCAGTTCAAAACTTGGACTTGTCTGACCTTGAGCGCTACTTCGCTTTGGGTCGTGGTTACCAAGGAGAAAAAGGGGACGTTCGCGCCCTTCCAATGAAGAAATGGTTCAACACCAACTACCACTACATCGTTCCTAAGTTTGAAAAAGACACTCAAGTTAAACTTGCAGGTCACAAAATCTTTGATGAGTTCCAAGAAGCCAAAGAACTTGGATTGAACACTCGCCCAGTTCTTGTAGGTCCATTCACTTTCCTTCAATTGTCAGACTTTGAAGAAGGTGTGAAAGCAGAAGACTTCGTAGACAGCTTAGTGGCTGCTTACCAAGAAGTTTTTACTAAATTGGCTGAACTTGGTGCATCTCGTATCCAATTGGATGAAGCGGCTCTTGTCAAAGATTTGACAGCTGAAGAAAAAGCTCTCTTCTTGAACCTCTACAACAAACTCTTGGCGGACAAGAAAGGCCTTGAAGTCTTGCTTCAAACTTACTTCGGTGATGTTCGTGACGTCTACGCTGACCTTGTGAAATTGCCAGTAGATGCTATCGGTCTTGATTTTGTTGAAGGTAAGAAAACTCTTGAACTCGTTAAAGGTGGTTTCCCAGCTGATAAGACTCTTTATGCAGGTATTGTCAATGGTAAAAACATCTGGCGCAACAACTACGAAAATAGCTTGGCTGTTCTTGAGCAAATTCCAGCTGAAAATATTGTCTTGACAAGCTCATGCTCACTTCTTCATGTGCCATTTACAACTGCTAATGAAGAATTTGAACCAGCAATCTTGAACCACTTTGCCTTTGCGGTTGAAAAATTAGACGAAATCCGTGATTTGGATGCTATCCGCAATGGTCAAGGTGAAGAAGCACTTGCAGCCAACAAAGAACTCTTTGCGACTGAGCGTGTGGGTGAAAATGCGGAACTTCGTGCTCGTATCGCTGGATTGACGGACGCAGACTACACTCGTTTGCCAGCCTTTGCAGAACGTGAAGCTATCCAAGAAGAAGCTTTCAAACTTCCAGCTCTTCCAACAACAACTATCGGTTCATTCCCTCAAACTAAAGAAGTTCGTGCAAAACGTTTGGCTTACCGTAAAGGTGAATTGTCTCAAGAAGAGTACGACGCTTTCCTTGCTGAAACAATCGATGAATGGATCAAATGGCAAGAAGATATCGACTTTGATGTCCTTGTTCACGGTGAGTTCGAGCGTAATGACATGGTTGAGTACTTCGGTCAAAACTTGTCAGGTTACCTCTTCTCTAAAAATGGTTGGGTACAGTCATACGGTATGCGTGGGGTTAAACCACCAATCATCTGGGGTGATGTCACTCGTCTCAACCCAATCACTGTAAAATGGTCTAGCTATGCACAAAGCCGTACAAACAAACCTGTTAAAGGTATGTTGACTGGACCAGTAACTATTCTAAACTGGTCATTCCCACGTGAAGACATCTCTATCAAGGATTCTACTCTTCAAATCGCCCTTGCTATCAAGGATGAAGTGCTTGACCTTGAAGCTGCTGGTGTGAAAATCATCCAAATCGACGAGGCTGCTCTTCGTGAGAAATTGCCACTTCGCCGTAGCGACTGGTATGAAGACTACCTTGACTGGGCAATTCCTGCCTTCCGCTTGGTACACTCAACAGTAGCGCCAGACACACAAATCCACACTCACATGTGTTACTCAGAATTTACAGATATCATCCCAGCTATCGACAACATGGATGCGGACGTTATCTCATTTGAGGCTAGCCGTTCAAACCTTGAAATCTTGGACGAACTCAAAGCGAAAAACTTCCAAACAGAAGTGGGACCTGGGGTTTACGATATCCACTCACCTCGTGTACCAAATGAAGGCGAAATCGACCACACAATCGAAGCTATCCTTGCTAAAGTGCCAAGTAAGAAAGTTTGGATCAACCCTGACTGTGGTTTGAAAACACGTGGTATTCCAGAAACAAAAGAAAGCTTGATCCGCCTTGTTGAAGCAGCTAAAGCTGCGCGTGAGAAATTGTAAGATAGGATTTCTCAAGAAGCGCTGTTTGGTCAATCTGCCTGTTTCACTTGGATTCTAGGAATCCAGCTAACGAAAAAATCAACTAGAAAAGGATAATGACTATGTCACGCCAAACACCGTCACTCTCATTTGAAGTGTTCCCTCCCAACCCAGCCGTGGGTAATGATAACATTATTTCTGCTCTTCAAGATATGCAGGAGTTGGCTCCCCACTTTATCAGTGTGACTGCCAGCAATAATAAATTTAATATCAAGGAAACGACGGTTCGTTTGGCTGACTTTATCCAAAATGACTTGGTGATTCCGACTATTGCTCACTTGCCAGCCATCTATTTGACTAAGGACAAGGTTGCTGAAACGATTACAGACTTGGACAAGGTTGGGGTGCAGAAAATCTTGGCTCTTCGTGGGGATATTATTCCAGATGTGGAACCACAAAAGGATTTCCGCTACGCAACTGACTTGATTGAGTTCATCAGGGAGCAAGCTCCTCACTTTGATATTGTTGGTGCTTGTTATCCAGAAGGCCATCCAGATTCACCAAATCAGATTTCTGATATTCAAAATCTTAAGAAGAAAGTAGATGCAGGCTGTTCGAGCCTCGTAACTCAGCTTTTCTTTGACAATGAGCGCTTCTATGATTTCCAAGACAAGTGCATCTTGGCTGGGATTGATGTTCCTATTCATGCAGGGATTATGCCAATTCTGAATCGAAATCAGGCTCTCCGCCTCTTGAAGACTTGCGAGAATATCCATCTTCCACGCAAATTTAAAGCCATCTTAGACAAGTATGAGCATGACCCTGAGTCGCTCAGAGCAGCAGGACTTGCCTATGCGGTGGACCAAATCGTGGACTTGGTAACTCAGGATGTTGCCGGTGTGCATCTCTACACTATGAACAATGCGGATACAGCAAAATACATCCACCAAGCAACCCACGCCTTGTTTAATCACCAGTCTCTAGGATAATAAAAAGCAAACCATTCTTCTCAGGTGAGGGGAATGGTTCCTTTTTAATGGTAAAGACCGCACTTTTTAAGAAAAATATGATAAAATAGACTCTGTACGTACTTGATACAAAGATGAGGGTATTAAAAAAATAGAATGCATTCTAACTAAAAGATTTAGATACTTTAGCATCAAACCTTTCTGATAACTAACGGTAGGAAAGAGCGACACGAGCGAGTCAAATCGATATTATTTGACGAGAGAGTTAGTAAAGCATTTAGCTAATCGCCTGATAGCGATTAGCGTGAAAGGTTTAGATACTTTAGTATCAAACCTTTCTAATGATTTGTATCTTGAGTAATTGAACCCGGGCTAAATCCCTAGTGAAAAAGATAGATTTCCTGGTGTACATGGTACACTGCGTCAATCGAATGCTATCTTGTGTAATTGAACCCGGCCGAAAAGCTGTGTAAAAAAGATAAACTGTCTTGTCTTCATCGAAGACTTCGTCAGTTTCCTATTTTTACTTTGCTTTTGACGTCCTTAGTATCTTGATCTTTGTAGGCAAGGCGTATAATTTCATCAATCCAAAGGGGATTAAAATGACAAAACAAGTGTTTCAAACGACTTTTGCGGGTCGTGAGTTAATCGTAGAGACTGGTCAGGTTGCTAAGCAGGCAAATGGTTCTGTTGTCGTGCGTTACGGTGAGTCAACTGTCTTGACTGCGGCCGTTATGTCTAAGAAGATGGCAACTGGGGATTTCTTCCCGCTTCAAGTCAACTACGAAGAAAAAATGTATGCAGCTGGGAAGTTTCCTGGTGGCTTTATGAAACGTGAAGGACGTCCTTCAACGGATGCGACATTGACAGCGCGTTTGATTGACCGTCCAATCCGTCCTATGTTTGCGGAAGGTTTCCGTAACGAAGTCCAAGTGATTAACACAGTACTTTCTTATGATGAAAATGCCTCTGCACCTATGGCAGCTATGTTTGGTTCTTCTTTAGCGCTTTCTATCTCAGATATTCCATTTGACGGACCAATCGCTGGGGTACAGGTGGGCTATGTCAATGGCCAAATCATCATCAACCCTACTCAAGAACAAGCAGAGCAATCTCTCCTTGAATTGACAGTAGCAGGAACTAAGCGCGCCATCAACATGGTAGAGTCTGGTGCTAAAGAATTGTCAGAAGAAATCATGCTGGAAGCGCTCCTTAAAGGGCACGAAGCGGTCAAAGAATTGATTGCTTTCCAAGAAGAAATCGTTGCTGCTGTCGGTAAGGAAAAAGCAGAAGTAGAATTGCTTCATGTGGATGCTGACTTGCAGGCTGAAATCATCGCAGCCTACAACAGCGACCTCCAAAAAGCTGTCCAAGTAGAAGAAAAATTGGCTCGTGAAGCTGCAACTCAAGCAGTTAAAGACCAAGTGACTGCTGTTTACGAAGAAAAATATGCAGACCACGAAGAATTTGACCGTATCATGCGTGATGTGGCTGAAATCTTGGAACAAATGGAACACGCTGAAGTGCGTCGCTTGATCACAGAAGACAAGGTACGTCCTGATGGCCGTAAGGTCGATGAAATCCGTCCTTTGGATGCGGTTGTTGACTTCCTTCCTCGTGTGCATGGTTCAGGTCTCTTTACTCGTGGACAAACTCAGGCTCTTTCTGTCTTGACTTTGGCTCCGATGGGGGAAACTCAGATTATCGATGGTTTGGATCCAGAGTACAAGAAACGCTTTATGCACCACTATAACTTCCCTCAATACTCTGTAGGGGAAACTGGTCGTTACGGTGCGCCAGGTCGTCGTGAAATCGGTCACGGTGCTCTTGGTGAGCGTGCTCTTGCTCAAGTCTTGCCAAGTTTGGAAGAATTCCCATACGCTATCCGTCTAGTAGCAGAAGTTTTGGAATCAAACGGTTCTTCATCTCAAGCCTCTATCTGTGCAGGAACGCTTGCTCTTATGGCTGGTGGTGTGCCAATCAAGGCGCCAGTAGCTGGTATTGCTATGGGACTTATCTCAGATGGAAATAATTACACAGTCTTGACAGATATCCAAGGTTTGGAAGACCACTTTGGAGACATGGACTTCAAGGTTGCAGGTACTCGTGACGGGATTACAGCCCTACAAATGGATATCAAAATTCAAGGGATTACTGCAGAAATCTTGACTGAGGCTCTTGCCCAAGCTAAGAAAGCCCGTTTTGAAATCCTTGATGTGATTGAAGCAACCATTCCAGAAGTCCGTCCCGAATTGGCTCCAACTGCTCCGAAAATTGATACCATCAAGATTGATGTGGACAAGATTAAGATTGTCATCGGTAAGGGTGGAGAAACCATCGACAAGATTATCGCTGAAACAGGCGTTAAGATTGATATCGACGAAGAAGGAAATGTGTCTATCTACTCTAGCGACCAAGATGCTATTAACCGTGCTAAAGAAATTATTGCTGGTTTGGTCCGTGAAGCCAAAGTGGATGAAGTTTACCGTGCTAAAGTCGTTCGTATCGAGAAATTTGGTGCTTTTGTTAACCTCTTTGACAAGACAGATGCCCTTGTTCATATCTCTGAGATGGCTTGGACGCGTACCAATAATGTCGAAGACTTGGTAGCAATCGGGGATGAAGTTGATGTTAAGGTTATCAAGATTGATGAAAAAGGACGTGTGGATGCTTCTATGAAAGCCCTTCTTCCTCGTCCTCCAAAACCTGAACGTGATGAAAAAGGCGAAAAGTCTGAGAGACCTCACCGCCCACGTCATCACAAGGACCACAAACCTAAGAAAGAAATTACAGAAACACCAAAAGATTCAGAATAAGAAAAGGAGAAATGTATGGGATGGTGGCGCGAAACCATTGATATCGTAAAAGAAAATGATCCAGCGGCCCGCACCACTTTGGAGGTTTTGCTGACTTATCCAGGTGTCAAGGCCTTGGCGGCCCACCGTCTTTCACATTTTCTCTGGAAGCACGGCTTCAAACTCTTTGCTCGTATGCACAGTCAGTTTTGGCGCTTTTGGACTCAGATTGAGATTCATCCAGGTGCCCAGATTGATTCAGGTGTCTTTATCGACCATGGCTCTGGTTTGGTGATTGGGGAGACGGCTATCATTGAAAAAGGCGTTCTCCTCTATCATGGGGTAACTCTTGGGGGAACAGGGAAAGACTGTGGCAAACGCCATCCAACCGTGCGAAAAGGAGCTTTAATATCCGCTCATGCCCAAGTCATTGGACCAGTGGAAATTGGTGAAAATGCCAAGGTCGGTGCTGCAGCAGTTGTCGTAGCAGATGTACCTAGTGATGTGACGGTTGTCGGTATTCCGGCCAAGATTGTCCGAGTTCATGGTAAAAAGGATGAGCCGGTCATTCACGAAGTCGAAGAAAAACGAGAGTACTACGTCAATAAACTCGAGCAGGCTAAAGATGTAAGTCACAGATCGTCTGGTTTGTAGAGGATACCTATATGATTCAAGCAAGAAACAAGTTAAGCCAAGAGGAGTTATCTGAGGCGAAAAAACTAATTAACTGTTGCCAAAACTATGACGGTACCTATCGTGATCCCTATCTCTCTAACATGCTTAATTTTGACCCAAACATGCCCGCCTTTTTCCTTTATTATGAAAAAGGCGAACTTGTTGGTTTATTAACTGTCTATGCAGATGACCAAGATGTAGAAGTGACGATACTGGTTCATCCATCTCATCGCCGTCAGGGGATTGCGCGTGCATTGTTTACTAGTTTTGAGAGAGAAACAGCTCCTTTCTCTATTTGTTCAGTTACTTTTCAGACAGAACGTATTTTTCTAGAACATCATCCTGATTTTGTCAATAACTGGCGGCTGGTAGAGGATGAAGAGACAGAAACTTGGTTAGGTAAGGATAGAAGACCTTATCAGTTAGCAAAGGTTTCTAATCTTGAAGTTTTGTTAGCAGATAGTTCGTATCAGGAGCAAATCAGTCAGTTAAAATTTCAGGCATTCTCAGAGGAACATGAATCTAGAGAAGTTGTGGATAGATATGTCGCTGAAGCTCTGAAGGATCCAGAAAGTCGCTTATATATTTTATTAAAAGACGGTCAGGTTATTGGAACTTGCACGGTAGATTTATCGACTAATACGAATTACTTCTATGGTTTGGCAATATCGGAACCTGAACGTGGAAAAGGCTATGGAAGCTATTTAGCAAAATCACTTGTCAACCAACTAATTGAGCAAAATAATAAGAAATTTCAGATTGCAGTGGAAGATAGCAATGTAGGTGCCAAGCGCTTGTATGAAAAAATTGGCTTTGTCAAACAGACTCAGGTGGTTTATCTGAATGAGAAAGGAGCAAGGGATTCCGAAGTGTAGAGACATTCGGACTGAAATTCAATTAAACTCTTAGTGATGAAACTAACTGTTCTCGGATTTTAGTTTTCCTGACTATTCTTTTATGATTAAAATCTATGACAGCTTGAACCGGAAGTAGACAGGAGAGGCGCTTGAATGTTTAAGAATGAACCTTTCTGCTGCAGATTGGTATTGCTGTTGTCTGGCTTATTTTTCTTGTCCAGTAAGGATTTTGCTGAATACTTTGATTAGCTTAAGTCTAATCATCTGGGTCTATCCCGCTAAGTGAAGGCGAAGCAGAACTAGAAAGGAAACTACAAGTATGGCAGTATATTTTTACGGCTGTATCACCATGGATGGCTACTTGGCAGACAGCCAGCACAGGATAGACTGGTTGCATCAGCTTGGTTCTGTAGAGGATACAGGCTATGATGACTTTTACAGGCAAATGGATATCACCATCATGGGCAAGCGGACCTTTGAGGAAATCCAAGATTTGCAAGATGTAGAAAGTTTTTATCAAGCTACGGAAAACTATGTCTTTACGCATGATAGGCACCTGCCTGTCAGCAATTACCAGCCAGTAGCTGGGGATGTGGTGGACTTTGTTCACCAAATTGACAAAGGCAAAAATGTCTTTGTGATTGGTGGTAATTCCTTAGTAGGACCGCTCTTGGATGCGGATCTTTTCGACCACCTCATTATTCAGATAGCTCCCCTTATCCTAGGAAAGGGGGTTCCCCTCTTTACCCAAGAGGAAGGGCAGCGCTTTTACCAACTGGATAGCCTCAGACAATTTGGTCCTTTTGCAGAGCTGGTTTTCAGCCGAAAAAGTCAGAAATAGAGAAGGGAGTGGACCGCATGATTAAAATTTACGATACCATGTCTCGTGATTTGCGAGAGTTTGTCCCGATTGAGGACGGCAAAGTCAAGATGTATGTTTGTGGGCCAACTGTGTATAACTATATCCACGTGGGGAATGCCCGTTCGACGGTGGCTTTTGATACCATTCGTCGTTATTTTGAGTACCGTGGGTATGAGGTTGCCTATATTTCCAATTTTACGGATGTGGATGATAAGATTATCAACCGTGCCAAGGAAGAAGGTATTACGTCTCAGGAGGTTGCGGACAAGTACATCGCTGCCTTTCGTGAGGATGTGACGGCCTTGGGCGTCAAACCTGCGACTCGCCATCCGCGTGTAGTGGAGTTTATGATTGACATCATCCGTTTTGTGGAAGACTTGATTGAAAAAGGTTTTGCCTATGAGAGCCAAGGGGATGTTTACTTCCGTGTGGAAAAATCTCACAACTATGCCAAATTGGCTAATAAAACCTTGGAAGATTTGGAGCTGGGTGCTTCAGGTCGTACCGATGAAGAAACAGCTCGTAAGGAAAATCCTGTAGACTTTGCCCTCTGGAAATCTGCCAAATCAGGCGAGATTTCTTGGGACAGTCCTTGGGGACCTGGTCGTCCGGGCTGGCACATCGAGTGTTCAGTCATGTCGACAGAGATTTTAGGTGATACCATTGATATTCACGGTGGTGGAGCCGACTTAGAGTTTCCTCATCATACCAATGAAATTGCCCAGTCTGAAGCTAAAACAGGCAAGACCTTTGCTAACTACTGGATGCATAATGGCTTTGTTAATATCGATAATGTCAAGATGTCTAAGTCTTTGGGAAACTTTATCACTGTCCATGATGCCCTCAAAACGCTCGATGGGCAAGTGCTTCGTTTCTTCTTTGCGACTCAACACTACCGCAAGCCCATCAACTTTACGGAAAAGGCAGTGCGGGATGCAGAGACTAATCTCAAGTATCTGAAAAACACCTATGAGCAACCATTTACAGGGAAAGTGGATGTCAAAGAGTTACAAACCTTTAAAGATAAGTTTGTAGCAGCTATGGATGAAGATTTTAACGCTGCCAACGGTATCACAGTTGTTTTTGAAATGGCCAAATGGATTAACTCAGGTAATTATGATGCAAGTGTTAAGGAAGCTCTTGCGGATATGTTGGAAGTCTTTGGGATTGTCTTTGTTGAGGAAGTTTTGGATGCAGAGATTGAAGACTTGATCCAAAAACGCCAAGAAGCGCGTGCCAATCGTGACTTTGCGACAGCGGACCAGATCCGTGACCAATTGGCTGCTCAAGGGATTAAGCTCCTTGACACCAAAGATGGAGTGAGGTGGACACGTGATTGATGTCAATCTCATTAACGGGATTGCGTTAGCTTTTGAGGGGGACGCGGTGTATTCCATGTATATTCGCCGTCACCTCATCCTCAAAGGCATGACCAAACCCAATAAACTCCACCAAGAAGCGACCAAGTATGTCTCAGCCAAGGCTCAGGCTCACCTGATTTCCCTTATGTTGGAGGAGCAAGTCCTAACGGAAAAAGAAGAAGAAATCTACAAACGTGGCCGCAATACCAATAGCCACACCAAGGCTAAAAATGCTGATGTGGTGACTTACCGTATGTCCACAGGATTTGAAGCCGTGATGGGCTATCTCCATATGACTGAAAATCTGGAACGTCTTGAGAGCTTGATTTCTTGGTGCATCCAAAAAGTGGAGGGCTAGGACATGATTGCAAAAGAATTACAAGACTGGTTTCCTGAGGCTCAAATTTCAGACCAACCAGTAGAGAAAGAGGGTTATCTCACTCTTCCTTTGGCTTCTCAGCAGTGGATTTTGCTGGAGGAAACTGGGCTTAGCGAGCGTGAAAAGCAGTTGGTTGCCCTTTTGACCCAGCAGGAGCAGGCTAGTTCGCTTAATCCTTGGTATCCCTATCTGATTGAGGGGAAGGGGCAGGCGCCGCAAACTTTTAAAAAGATTCAGCTGGTTTATTGCCATCTTTCCTATTTCCAACAGGAAAATCTGGCCTCTTGGCTGGACATGATGCGGACTCTTTTTCCCAACTGCCAAACAGTGCTTCAGGTCGGAGCTCAGGATTATGTTTTCGTGCTTCAACAAGATAAGTACACCTCTGTGCGAGCTATTTTAAGTGATACGATTGAAGCAGTTGAGTATGACTTTGGTCTTCGTCTGTCAATCATGTTAGGCCAAGTTTGGTCTCAGGCAGCACATCAAGCTCTGTCAGACTTAATCAAAGCGGAGCGGGATTTGTTTAAGACTTGGTGGCGTCAGGGTCACCAAGGTGTTCACACTTTTTCACAACTCTATCTTTGGAGTATGGGGGAAAGGCTCTTGGACTTGAAACCAATCAAGGAATGCCTGCATCAGATGATTTTGGACCAGGACCAGATTCAGGAAATTATCCTTTCTCTTTGGGGAAACAGTGCTGTTCTGACTAAAACAGCCCAGCAACTCTATCTGCACCGCAATTCTCTCCAATACAAGATTGATAAATGGGAAGAATTGACAGGGCTTCAATTGAAGGAATTGACAGACCTTACCCTATGTTATCAATTGATTTTACCAGATATTCTCTAAAGTTTTGTGCAAGTTGCACAGAACTTTTTTGTTTTTTTGGTCATCTTGCCATAGAAATGTAAAGCGTTTTCATCTATAATAAAACTATCAAAAGACAAAAGGAGTTCACCTCATGGTAGAATTGAATCTTAAAAACATTTACAAAAAATATCCAAACAGCGAACACTACTCAGTTGAAGACTTCAACTTGGACATTAAAGACAAAGAGTTTATTGTTTTCGTAGGTCCTTCAGGATGTGGTAAATCAACTACTCTTCGTATGATCGCAGGTCTTGAAGATATTACAGAAGGAACTGCATCTATCGATGGCGTGGTTGTCAACGACGTAGCTCCAAAAGACCGTGACATCGCCATGGTATTCCAAAACTACGCTCTTTATCCACACATGACTGTTTATGACAACATGGCTTTCGGTTTGAAATTGCGTAAATACAGCAAAGAAGACATCGACAAACGTGTGCAAGAAGCAGCTGAAATCCTTGGATTGAAAGAATTCTTGGAACGTAAACCTGCTGACCTTTCAGGTGGTCAACGTCAACGTGTTGCCATGGGGCGTGCGATTGTCCGTGATGCAAAAGTATTCTTGATGGACGAACCTTTGTCAAACTTGGATGCAAAACTTCGTGTATCAATGCGTGCTGAAATCGCTAAAATCCACCGTCGTATCGGAGCTACAACTATCTACGTAACTCACGACCAAACAGAAGCGATGACACTTGCAGACCGTATCGTTATCATGTCAGCAACTAAGAACCCTGCTGGTACAGGTACTATCGGACGTGTAGAACAAATCGGTTCTCCTCAAGAAGTTTACAAAAACCCAGTTAACAAATTCGTTGCAGGATTCATTGGAAGCCCAGCTATGAACTTCATTAATGTGAAATTGGTTGGAAGCGAAATTGTTTCTGATGGTTTCCGTTTGAAAGTTCCAGAAGGAGCATTGAAAGTTCTTCGTGAAAAAGGCTACGAAGGTAAAGAATTGATCTTCGGTATTCGTCCAGAAGACGTGAATGCAGAACCTGCTTTCCTTGAAACATTCCCAGAATCAGTTGTCAAAGCTACTATCTCTGTATCAGAGTTGCTTGGTTCAGAATCTCACCTTTACTGCCAAGTTGGTAAAGATGAATTCGTTGCTAAAGTTGATGCTCGTGACTACTTGCAAACAGGTGCAACAGTTGAACTTGGATTTGACTTGAACAAAGCCCACTTCTTCGATGTAGAAACTGAAAGAACAGTTTACTAAGATAAATAAAACTCAAAACACTGCTAGAAATCTGGCAGTGTTTTTGATATAGATATTGATTGAGTAGGAATTTTCTAGTTTTCATATTCTTAAAAAAGTGATAAAATGGTAGGAAGAATTGGAGAGTAGAGATGCCGAAAGAAGTGAATTTGACGGGCGATGAGGTTGTCGCTTTAACCAAAGAATATTTAACGGAAGAGGATGTCCATTTTGTCCATAAGGCCTTGGTCTATGCGGTGGAATGCCATTGTGGTCAATATCGCCAATCAGGTGAGCCTTATATCATTCACCCCATCCAAGTGGCAGGTATTTTAGCTAAGCTCAAGCTGGATGCTGTAACGGTAGCTTGTGGTTTCTTGCATGACGTGGTGGAAGATACAGATGCGACCTTGGACGATTTGGAAAGAGAGTTTGGTCCTGATGTGCGGGTAATCGTAGATGGGGTTACCAAGCTTGGTAAAGTTAAATACAAGTCTCACGAAGAGCAGTTGGCAGAAAATCATCGCAAGATGCTCATGGCTATGTCTGAGGACATCCGCGTTATCTTGGTTAAACTGTCTGACCGCTTGCACAATATGCGGACCCTGAAACATCTTCGAAAAGATAAGCAGGAACGTATTTCCAAAGAAACCATGGAAATCTATGCTCCACTTGCCCATCGTTTGGGGATTTCCAGTGTCAAATGGGAATTGGAAGACCTATCTTTCCGTTATCTAAATCCTACGGAGTTTTACAAGATTACCCATATGATGAAGGAAAAACGCAGAGAGCGTGAAGCCTTGGTGGATGAGGTGGTCACAAAATTAGAGGAATATACGACAGATCGTCATCTAAATGGGAAGATTTACGGTCGTCCCAAGCATATTTACTCGATTTTTCGCAAAATGCAGGATAAGAGAAAGCGTTTTGAGGAAATCTATGACCTGATTGCTATTCGTTGTATTTTAGATACCCAAAGTGATGTTTATGCCATGCTTGGTTATGTGCATGAACTTTGGAAACCAATGCCAGGTCGTTTCAAAGACTATATCGCTAACCGCAAGGCCAATGGTTATCAGTCCATCCATACGACTGTTTATGGACCAAAAGGGCCGATTGAATTCCAGATTCGGACCAAGGAAATGCACGAGGTGGCTGAGTACGGGGTTGCGGCTCACTGGGCTTATAAGAAAGGTATTAAGGGGCAGGTTAACAGCAAGGAATCAGCTATTGGGATGAACTGGATCAAGGAGATGATGGAGCTCCAAGACCAGGCTGATGATGCTAAGGAATTTGTGGATTCAGTTAAGGAAAACTACCTGGCTGAGGAGATTTATGTCTTTACTCCAGATGGAGCTGTCCGTTCCCTTCCCAAAGATTCAGGACCGATTGACTTTGCTTATGAAATCCATACAAAAGTTGGGGAAAAAGCAACTGGTGCCAAGGTCAATGGTCGTATGGTTCCGCTGACAACCAAGCTTAAGACAGGGGATCAGGTGGAAATTGTCACCAACCCCAACTCATTTGGGCCGAGTCGTGACTGGCTCAACATGGTCAAGACCAGCAAGGCGCGTAACAAGATTCGTCAGTTCTTTAAAAACCAAGACAAGGAATTATCTGTCAACAAGGGTCGTGAAATGCTGATGGCTCAGTTCCAAGAAAACGGCTATGTAGCCAATAAATTCATGGACAAGCGTCATATGGACCAAGTTCTGCAAAAGACCAGCTACAAGACAGAAGAGTCCCTCTTTGCGGCTATTGGTTTTGGAGAAATCGGTGCTATTTCTGTCTTTAATCGTCTGACTGAAAAGGAACGTCGTGAAGAAGAACGTGCCAAGGCCAAGGCTGAAGCAGAAGAACTTGTCAAAGGTGGCGAGATCAAGGTTGAAAACAAAGAAACCCTCAAGGTCAAGCATGAGGGTGGTGTGGTCATTGAAGGTGCATCAGGCCTCCTAGTGCGGATTGCTAAGTGTTGTAATCCTGTTCCTGGTGACGATATTGTTGGCTACATTACCAAGGGTCGTGGTGTGGCTATTCACCGTGTGGACTGTATGAACTTGCGTGCTCAAGAAAACTACGAGCAACGTCTTCTTGATGTGGAATGGGAAGACCGGTACTCTAGCTCAAATAAGGAGTATATGGCTCATATCGATATTTATGGCCTCAACCGTACAGGACTATTGAACGATGTACTGCAAGTTCTTTCAAACACAACCAAGAATATATCAACAGTCAACGCTCAACCAACCAAGGATATGAAGTTTGCTAATATCCATGTATCCTTCGGCATTGCCAACCTCTCGACGCTGACTACGGTCGTGGACAAGATTAAGAGTGTGCCAGAAGTTTACTCTGTCAAACGGACTAACGGCTAATTGCCTTAGCTCTTACTAGAAAGGCTATTATGAAAATCATTATCCAACGGGTTAAAAAAGCCCAAGTGAGTATCGAAGGTCAGGTTCAGGGAAAAATCAATCAGGGGCTCTTATTGCTGGTTGGTGTTGGACCAGAGGACCAAGAGGAAGATTTGGATTATGCTGTGAGAAAACTGGTCAATATGCGGATTTTTTCAGACGCAGAAGGCAAGATGAACCTGTCTGTCAAAGATATTGAAGGAGAAATCCTTTCTATTTCTCAGTTTACCCTCTTTGCGGATACTAAGAAAGGCAATCGTCCAGCCTTTACAGGTGCAGCCAAGCCTGATATGGCATCAGATTTCTATAACGCTTTCAATCAAAAATTAGCGCAAGAAGTGTCCATTCAGACAGGCATCTTTGGAGCGGATATGCAAGTTGAGCTGGTCAATGACGGACCAGTCACCATTATCCTTGATACGAAAAATAGATAAGAAAGACCAAGCCCAGCCGGATTGGTTTTTCTCATCTATCATAAAATACTCCAAAAAGAAATCGGTTCTTGATAGGCCTTGGGGAAATCTTGTTTCAGGATTTGGCTTATGCGATAGGAAGGGATGAGGTGTCCTAGGATTAGGAGAGTTCCCAGAAGGAGAAGTGGCATACCACTTAAACATATCAAGGAGAGAATCATCAGGATATCCCATAGGAGGATTTGTAAGGTAAAACCCCAGAATCTTGGTCTAATCTGGGAATAGAGTTGACTAAAGTGGTCACAAAGTTGGTTGGAAAGATAGGTCAATAGCACAGGATGAAAGAAAATGAGCCAACCGCTATAAATCAAAATCCAGTCCCAAGTAAGCCCCTCTTTAAATGTCAAAAATGCCAGCATGATTCCATCAATAACAAGGAGCTCAATGGTTTTGATAAAGATGATTTTTCTCATGCTAAAACCTCCTTTTCCTTAGAGACATTCCCACAAAGAGATATGTTTGTTGTAAAAATCTGGATAGTTTTCTCTTAGGTAGTTAGTCGTCATATAATATAAAGTAGAATGACAAGCAGTGACGATTGGCATAAGAGAGGGAAAACGCTGAGAACTAACGAAGGTTAAAACGACAAAAAATAGAAAATCAATGGAGAGAACCCCTAAATAGTAGAAGGGAATCTTTTTATTGATTTGAGGATAAATCTCAGCGAATTGATGTTTGAGTCGGACGACCAAGCGAA
The DNA here is from genome assembly GCF_003942865.1 of Streptococcus mitis. Taxonomy (GTDB): domain Bacteria; phylum Bacillota; class Bacilli; order Lactobacillales; family Streptococcaceae; genus Streptococcus; species Streptococcus mitis_BI. The sequence goes on from NZ_RJNZ01000003.1 coordinate 79,487, forward strand.
ACAGCAGTAGTCCCTGAGCAAGGAGGAAAATAAAACCAGTGAGCAAGAGCCATTCTAAAGCTATCTCGGGTCTAGTGGTAAAAAATGCAAGTAGTAGCAAATCGCTGACTACGATGGCTGCAAAATGGATTCTAAAGAGATTTTTCATAAGATGACCTCCCTCTTTTATCTAGCTTCATTCTACTCCAAAAGAATGGGAGTTACAAGTAAAATGATAAAAAATTTTAGTAAGGAGATTCTGTTAGATTTCTTTATTTGATTTTCCTCTTATTGTTTTACTTCTTCATCATTCCAGACAAATAAAGCTCCGATTGCATTGAGGATATAAAAGATGTATTTACCGATATTGGCAAAGTTTCCTTGAATGCCAGCCTTTGTCAGCTGAACGAAATTGTAAATCAACCAAAATCCCCACTGAGTTGTCAGTTTCAATGCATTCAAAGCATTGGCAATGAGAGATAGTGCGAAGGCAATAGTTGTTACGTAGGCAAGGAGATTCATCTTTCCTCCATAGCCGATATAGTTGGTCGCAAAGGCAAAGAGGAAGGCGATGATGGAAATGATGATGGCCGCCAATTTTAGCTGTTTTTGGCTCATTTGGTTAGGTCTGCCTTCTTGCGAAACTTCCCATTTCTTAATAGCAAAGGTATAGATGAGGAAGGTGACAGGATAGGTAATGATGGCCGCCTTATTTCCAAGGATATAGTCAATGGTGCCAGACAAAATCGTATTGACAATGCCAAAGTAATTTCCCCATTTGCTTAATTTTCCCGTGAAACGAGTGGACAACATGGAAATCCCAACGTTGGTTACGGAAATGAATCCAAAGGGAACAAGAGCTGTCCATGGTCCCCAGTCTACGAATTTGTCGAGACGGGAGTTAAGATAGCCAGATGCGATCGCAATTCCAACGACCAAAGCAACTCCGAAGAGGTCAAACCATTTAGATGTCGCAAAAATTTTTAGTGATTTTTTCATAGGTTAAGGTATCTTTCTTGTTTTTTACATCGATTTTATAATAAAATGAAAGCAAAATCAAATGATAGAAATAAAACCCTGAAAATTAAACTTTCAGGGTTAGTGGGGGACTTGAGAAATTAGTTGATTTTCTCGACATAGAGTTGTTTGGCAATGTCCATATTCACTTGTAAATCTTCATTTTTAGTGAGGATAGTGAAGGTATTGCTGAAGCCATCAAACTGCTTGACTTGGAGATGATCACCGATGTGAAGTGAGTGCTTGTCCAGATAATGGAGAATGTCAAAACTATCGTGCACCCGAGTCAGACGGTAGGATCCAGCTTCCTTGATATCAGCTAGTGGTAGGTTATTGATTTCAACTAGGAGTTCTCCCTTAGCAGGAATAGTACCTCCGTGGGGGCAGGTCTTGGGAAATCCTAGTAGTTTATCCAGTCTTTCCACGAACAGGTCAGAGACAGTATGCTCCAGGACCTCAGCTTCCTCGTGAATCTGGTCACTTGTATAGTCTAAATGATGGACTAGAAAAACTTCAATCAAGCGATGCTTACGGTAGAGCTCTGAGACCAGTTTGAGTCCAAGGTCAGTCAGTAGATAGCCACATTCCTTGTCCTTGAGGATGAGATTTTCACTTTTCATCCGTTTAATCATTTCAGTTACGGCAGGGGGAGAGACTTGCATGCGGGCCGCAATTTCCTTGTTGGTGATTTTATGCAGGTCTATGCCAATTTCATAAATACATTTTAGATAGTCTTCTTTATTCGGGGTCATTCGCTTCCTCTTGTCTAATATCTCTATCTAGTATATCAAAAAAAGCTAGATTTCTCTAGCTATCTGCCACAATGGCTTCTAATTTAGTTCTTTAGCAGCTGCAATTGCGGCTTCGAAGTTTGGTTCAGAGTTGATATTGTCCACGTATTCAACGTAGCGAATAGTATTGTCGGTATCAAGGACAAAGACTGCGCGTGCCAATAGATGCCACTCATTGATTAAGAGGGCATAATCACGTCCAAAGGAATGGTCGAAATAGTCTGAGAGCATGATGGCATTTTCAATACCTTCAGCACCGCACCAACGTTTTTGGGCAAAAGGGAGGTCCATGGAAACAGTCAAGACAACCGTATTATCCAGTCCAGCCAGTTCTTCATTAAAACGACGCGTTTGAGTTGAGCAGATTCCTGTATCGATAGAAGGCACGACACTCAAGACTTTTTTCTTGCCATCAAAATCAGCCAGAGATTTTTTAGAAAGGTCTGTTGTAGTGAGTGAAAAATCAAGTGCCTTGTCGCCGACTTGTAGTTGTTTACCTGTAAAGCTCACAGGATTTCCGAGAAAAGTTACCATAGGATACTCCAATCTTTTTTCTTCCATTTTAGCTGAAACAGCCGGAATTTTCCAATGATTTGACCGGAAATGTGTGCATAGAAAAAACGCCAGCTCATGTGAGAATGACGTTTTTCAGAGGCTTATTTTGCCAATCCTTCAGCAATCTTATCAAGGTTGTATTTCATCATGTTGTAGTAGCTATCGCCTTCTTTACCTTGTTCTGCGATAGAGTCAGTAAAGATTTGTGCGTAGATTGGGATGTTTGTGTCTTGTGAAACAGTCTTCATTGGACGGTCATCCACACTTGATTCTACAAAGAGTGAAGGAACTTTTGTTTGGCGAAGTTTTTCAACCAAGGTCTTGATTTGGTCAGGTGTTCCTTCTTCTTCAGTGTTGATTTCCCAGATATAGGCACTTGGGACACCGTAGGCTTTAGAGAAGTATTTGAAGCATCCTTCGCTGGTTACAATGAGTTTTTTCTCAGCAGGGATGTTGTTAAATTTCTCCTTAGCTTCCTTGTCAAGTTTGTCTAGCTTATCAGTATATTCTTTGAGGTTTTTTTCGTAGAATTCCTTGTTGCTAGGGTCTTTAGCACTCAATTGTTTTGCGATGTTTTTAGCAAAAATCATACCGTTTTCAAGGTTAAGCCAAGCGTGTGGGTCTTCTTTGCCTTTTTCGTTTTGGCCTTCAAGGTAGATAACATCAACGCCTTCGCTGACTGCAAAGTAGTCTTTGTTTTCAGTTTTCTTAGCATTTTCTACCAATTTTGTAAACCAAGCATTGCCACCTGTTTCAAGGTTGATACCATTATAGAAAATCAAATCAGCTTGAGAAGTTTTTTTGACGTCTTCAGGAAGCGGTTCGTATTCGTGTGGGTCTTGACCAACAGGAACGATACTGTGAAGATCAATCTTGTCACCAGCAATATTTTTAGTAATATCAGCGATGATTGAGTTTGTAGCAACAACTTTTAGTTTTTGACCAGAAACAGCATCTTTTTTTCCGCTAGCACATGCTACAAGCACAATGGCGGAAAGAAAAAGAACGAGTAATGTACCTAATTTTTTCATTAGATCCTCCAATTTATTGGGGTTTTGCCCCTTATTTTAACAAATGTTTATTTTTCAGTTTCAAATATCGTTGTTTTGGAGCGATAAAGAAGCTAATGAGAAAGAAACTAGCAGCTGTGAGCACGATACTAGAACCTGCCGCAACGTTAAAGCTATAGCCGATAAAGAGTCCCAAAACTGAAGCTGTAGCTCCAAAGGTTGAGGAAAGGAAAATCATACTTTTCAGGCTATTAGCATAAAGATAAGCAGTTGCAGCTGGGGTAATCAGCATGGCTACAATCAGGATAGTTCCGACACTTTGCATGGCTGTCACAGACACGAGAGTCAGGAGTACCATGAGAAGGTAGTGATAGAAATTGACAGGCATTCCCATGGCTTTGGCCAAGAGTTCATCAAAGGAAGTGATCAAGAGTTGCTTGAAGAAAATCCAGATTAACAAGAGAATGGCTGCACCAACACCCATAGTAATAAACATATCCGTATCTTGGACGGCCAGGATATTACCAAAAAGGATATGGAACAGGTCAGTTGAACTTTTAGCGACACTAATCAAGATGATACCGAGGGCTAAGAAAGAAGAAAAGGTAATGCCGATGGCGGTATCGCTTTTGATAATCGAGTTCCCCTTGATGTAGGTAATGATGATGGCAGCTAGCAATCCAAAGACAATGGCTCCGATAAAGAAGTCAAGGCCCAAGATGAAGGAGAGGGCTACACCTGGCAAGACAGCATGTGAAATGGCATCTCCCATGAGTGACATCCCGCGTAGAATGATGAAACATCCCACAGCTCCAGCTACGACCCCGATGACAATGGCTGTTATCAAGGCATTTTGTAAGAAATGGAATTTTTGCAATCCATCGATAAATTCTGCAATCATAGATCACCTCCATTGAAAAAGAGTCGATTACCGTAAGCTTCTTTGAGATTGGCTTCGGTAAAGGTTTCTTTGGTTGGACCAAAGGCAATCACTTCTCGATTGACAAGCAAGACTTGATCGAAGTAGTGGGCAACCTTGCTGAGGTCGTGGTGGACGATGAGAACCGTCTTCCCAGCTTTTTTCAGATCTCTCAGCGTATTCATGATGATTTCCTCACTAACAGAGTCAATCCCAACAAAGGGTTCATCCAAGAGGATATAGTCGGCTTCCTGCACCAAACATCTGGCAATCAAGACCCGCTGGAACTGACCTCCAGACAGTTGACTGATTTGACGTTCAGCGTAGTCAGCTAGACCGACAATTTCAAGGGCCTCTTGCACTTTCTTCCAATGTTTAGCCTTTAAACTTCGAAAGAGAGGGATAGAGGGAAAGAGTCCTAGCGAGACACATTCCTTGACCTTGATGGGAAAGTTGTAGTCGATATTGATTTTTTGTTCGACATAGGCGATTCGATGTAAGGATTTTTTAACTTCCTTGTCATCGAGAAATGCCTGACCTTGATGTGGGATAATTCCCAGCATCCCTTTTAATAATGTTGATTTCCCAGCACCGTTTGGACCAATAATACCGGTAATTGTTGGTCCGTGGAGCACTAGTGAAATATCCTTAAGTGCCAACGTTTCTTTGTAGGAGACGCTGAGGTTTTCGATACGTATCATAAACTTGTATTCCTCCTGCCTCTTAATATACATTAAAAAAAAAATTAAGTCAAGTTAATTTTTAAAAAAATTAAAATAATAACTGAAAAATGATGGAAAGAGAAAGTTCATTTTTAATTGCATTCCCAGTTAATTTTTGTTAAGCTAAAAACAAGTACAAATGAAAGCGAGAACAAGATGACACGTTATCAAGATGATTTTTATGATGCAATCAATGGAGAATGGCAACAGACAGCTGAAATTCCAGTAGATAAGTCTCAAACGGGAGGTTTTGTTGATTTAGACCAGGAAATTGAAGACTTGATGTTGGCGACAACAGACAAGTGGTTGGCAGGTGAAGAGGTGCCTGAGGATGATATCTTGGCGAACTTTGTCAAATACCACCGCCTAGTTCGTGATTTTGATAAGAGAGAAGCTGACGGTATCACACCTGTCTTACCACTCCTTAAAGAATTCCAAGAATTGGAGACTTTTGCAGATTTCACTGCCAAACTAGCAGAGTTTGAACTTGCAGGAAAACCTAACTTCCTTCCTTTTGGTGTATCGCCAGACTTTATGGATGCCAGAATCAACGTTTTATGGGCTAGCGCTCCAAGCACGATTCTGCCAGACACGACCTACTATGCAGAAGACCATCCTCAGCGCGAAGAGCTCTTGACTCTTTGGAAAGAAAGTAGCGCAAATCTTCTCAAGGCTTATGATTTCTCTGATGAAGAAATTGAAGACTTGTTAGAGAAAAGACTAGAATTGGACCGTCGAGTTGCGTCAGTAGTGCTTTCTAATGAAGAAAGTTCAGAATATGCTAAACTCTACCATCCATATGCTTATGAAGATTTCAAAAAATTTGCGCCTACCCTACCTTTGGATGACTTCTTCCAAGCCGTTCTTGGACAAGTGCCAGACAAGGTTATTGTAGACGAGGAACGTTTCTGGCAAGCAGCAGACCAATTCTATAGTGAAGAAGCTTGGCCTCTCCTCAAGGCAACCTTAATATTGAGTGTTGTCAATCTCTCAACCAGCTATTTAACAGAAGAAATCCGTGTCTTATCAGGTGCCTATAGCCGTGCGCTTTCAGGAGTTCCAGAAGCCAAAGACAAAGTCAAGGCAGCCTACCAGCTAGCACAAGGTCCTTTCAAACAAGCCTTGGGGCTATGGTATGCCCATGAAAAATTCTCTCCAGAGGCCAAGGCAGACGTGGAGAAAAAAGTGGCAACTATGATTGATGTCTATAAGGAACGCTTGGCTAAAAATGACTGGCTGACTCCTGAAACTCGTGACAAGGCCATCGTCAAACTCAATGTTATCAAGCCTTACATCGGTTACCCAGAAGAATTGCCAGAACGCTATAAGGACAAGGTAGTGGATGAAAATGCTAGTCTTTTTGACAATGCTCTAGCCTTTGCGCGTGTAGAAATCAAGCACAGTTGGAGCAAGTGGAACCAGCCTGTAGATTACAAGGAATGGGGCATGCCTGCTCATATGGTCAATGCTTACTACAATCCACAGAAGAACCTGATTGTCTTTCCAGCAGCCATTTTACAGGCTCCTTTCTATGACTTGCATCAGTCATCTTCTGCTAACTATGGTGGGATTGGGGCAGTTATTGCCCATGAAATTTCTCACGCCTTTGATACCAATGGAGCTTCCTTTGATGAAAATGGTAGCCTCAAGGATTGGTGGACAGAGAGCGACTATGCTGCCTTCAAGGAGAAAACACAAAAAGTTATTGATCAGTTTGATGGACAAGATTCTTATGGAGCAACCATCAACGGTAAATTGACTGTATCAGAAAATGTGGCTGACTTGGGAGGAATCGCTGCAGCGCTTGAAGCAGCTAAGAGAGAACCAGACTTCTCAGCAGAAGAGTTCTTCTACAACTTCGGTCGCATCTGGCGTATGAAAGGTCGTCCAGAATTTATGAAACTTTTGGCCAGCGTTGATGTGCACGCACCAGCCAAACTCCGTGTCAATGTACAAGTACCAAACTTCGATGATTTCTTTACAACCTATGATGTCAAAGAAGGAGACGGTATGTGGCGTTCGCCAGAAGACCGCGTCATTATTTGGTAATGAATCGAATCTAATACTAAAATCCGTAAATCTATATAGGATGGATTAAAGAGGTTAACATGAAGAAATTTTTAATGATGCTTTCAGCTATTCTTACTGTTTTTGTTTTAGCATCTTGTGGCTCAAACAAAAAAGAGGAAAAAATAGAACCTTCGGCAACACAATCATCTTCGACCAAAGAGGAACAGAAGGAAACCTCTACGAAGTCAGAGAGCCAAACTAGTACAAGTTCTTCAATGGCAACACCGTCAACAACAATGGAAAAGAAAAGTGAAACAGGAAAAGATTTGTACGAGGGAGTAATAGAGCGGTACAATCACTATCAGGCTCTTTTAAGTATCGGTGACCGAGAATCTTTGTATGAAAAGTTGAAACAGTACAAGATTTTTTCTGAAGAGTATGGCTATATCTTTACACTGAGCACCTACGATAAACCAGCTAGTCTCCATTATGTATACGCTGATTTAAATAATGACGGTCAAGATGAATTGATTATTGGAGATAAAAAATATATAGGGGCCATTTACTATTTAGAGAATAAACAACCAAAGTTGCTTCATACAGCTTATGTAGTTTCTGCGGGAGGTTTTCGTTCCAGTTTAGTTATTTATGAAAACGGTCAAGTCAGATATGCAGACTGGCAGTCAACACGACCAGAAATGAACTTAAGTCTGTATGCTTTTGATAAAGACGGAGCACAGAAGATTAAGGAAGGTATCTTTCAAATTGGTAGTGATCAAAAGCCAGAGCAAATCTTAGAGATTTCTTCTAATGAACTTGATTTAGCTAAATTTGATTGGAAAGAATTTGAGCCAGTCAACTAGTATTCGATGAAATTCAATACTAGGCTAGATTCTAAAATCAAAGAATGGAGAATTGAATAGCAATACACAAAAACCAAGGATAAAAATTCCTTGGTTTTTTGCTACTTAGAAAAAAGGATTAAAGGTCTTTTCATGGGCGATGGTCGTAGCTGGACCATGTCCTGGATAGACATCATAGTTTGGTAGAGTGAAGAGTTGGGTCTGGATACTATGAAGGAGTTGCTCCATGCTACCAGTCGGAAGATCCGTCCGTCCGATTGTTTCACGGAATAGGGCGTCTCCTGTCAAGACTAGGTGAGCATCAGGAAAGATGATAGAAACACCTCCGATAGAGTGTCCTGGTGTTGGCAAGACAGTGAAACGAAATTCCTCTAATTGATATTCCTCATGAAAGACAAAGGTGTGTTCTGCAGGTTTTGCGACCACATCTGCCATATCATCGTGGCGAGGAAGCCCAGAGAGATTATCGACAGGAGTATAGAGCCAGCTGGCTTCACTATCTGCGATATAGACCGGAGGATTGCCAAAAGTCTCGCGAACCAAGTCCAGACTCATGATATGGTCATAATGGGCGTGGGTCAAGAGAATAGCGCAGATCGGTTTGTTGATGTTCTCTATTGTCTGACGAATAGCTTCCCAATGGCTACCAGGATCGATGACGATGAGGTGTTTTTCACCTTCTAGGTAATAGGTGTTTTCATAGGCAACAGGATTCACAGTTTTATGGATTTTCATATTAGCTCCAATCTCAAAGAATGTACTAAATTAAGTATAGCATAGAAGAGAGAAATAAAGTGAAAAGAAAGTCCCTCTTTTGTCTTAGAGGGACAAGGACCTTATTTAAATTTGAAACCTTCGTAAGTCAGTTTTGCCTTGAGATTCTTTTTCTTGATTTGCTTAGCAAGGGCCTTCATCATAGGAAGAGGTCCAGACCTGACCGTAGTCTGGTCAGGGATTTCTTCTTGCTCCAAAGTCAGGTATCCATTTTCATTGCTATCGACTAGCCGAAGGTCAAAGTTAGCATTTTGACGGGCGTATTCACGAAGTAGATCTAGGTAGACAGCATTTTCCTCTCCACGGAAACTATAGTAGAAGCGGACGTTCCTGTCTAGGATAGGATGCTCTCGGATATAAGAGATGAAAGGTGTAATTCCAATACCACCTGCAATCCAGATTTGCTGCTTTGAACCGTGTTCCATAGTCATATGCCCATAGGCACGATCAACAGCAATCTTGCTACCAATTTGAAGTTTGTCATAGATATTCTTGGTGTGGTCACCAGAATTTTTAACTGTAAAATAAAGAGTTCGTCTTTGCCCTCCTGAGATGGAGAGAGGGTGTGGAGCAGTCTCAAAACCTTTTTGGAAAATTTTTAGAAAGGCGAATTGTCCATAGTCGTAGTTGAAAGGATGGCTGAGTTCCATTTCAATTTCAGTCGTATCGTGGTTGAGGTGTTTGATTCCTACGATTTTTCCAAGATAGGTGAAACCGACCTTTTGATAAAGGAAAATAATATAAAAATCTGCGAGCAAGCCTAAAATAGAATAGATTCCAAAGATAAGACCTAGGAAACTAAAGGAGAGGAGACGATTTCCCATGATCATCAAAACATGAAAGAGTCCAAAGATATAGGATAGATAAACCAATCAATGAATCCATCTCCACGCTTCATACTGGATGTATTGTCCCAGATAGGCAACCAGAACAATACTGATAAAGATATAGATAGCGATATTTCCAAACTGGGCAGCCAAATGCGAACCCCAGAGACCGCCCATGCTAAAGTTGTATAGGGTTAGTAGGAGAATGGATAGAAACGCGGTGAATTTGTGAGCCAGATACATCTTTTCAAGACCGTTAAACCAAGCCTCAAGCAGAGGTACGCGGCTAGCTAACATAAAAGTAAGTGAGAGGGTAGTGAGAGCTAAACCAGGGAACAGAAATTGACTAGCGCTTGAACTGAACCAAGCTAGGATAGTCAGAAGCATACTAAGTCCGATAAATAAAATACCTTTTAATGATTTCAGAGTAGATGTCCTTTCATAGATTAACTTACGTTAGATATAATGATGTTTATTACATTTCGACAAAAAAAAGAATCTGTCGTCAAGGTTTAGGATTTAGACTTACTTTTCTGACACTTTTTTTCTAAAAAAGCCAACGAATCGTGTGATTCATTGGCTTTTCTACCTTAACAATTTTTCCAAGCTTGGTAACGGGTATCAATCAATAATTGGGTAAGGCGTCCCATGGTTTCCCTTTCTTCTGGAGTGAGGGATTGCGCTTGGACGAAGAGATGACGAATGTGTTCGATAGCCTTTAAGGAAGACAGGTCATTGATGGAGCTAATCCCAGCATCTAGAATGGTGCCAAAGAAGAGGTCGAAGTAGAGCTGGAGTTCTTCGTCAGGGACTGTGGCCACCCACTCCTTGAAGGTTGTGTCGACTTGTTGGCTATCACTGTTGGTCTTATCTAGTTGGACGAAGTGCTTGTCCTCAATCTGCCAACTAAAGGTATCATGTTGGGCGATACCACCCAAGGCAGTACTGTGCACGATGATTTGGTGGTTAGGGATTTCCATCATCATACCGATAATGGACCCTTGTGGGATGAAGACCTTGGTTCTATCCATTATCCTTTGATAGCCCTCGGTTTGTGTCAGTTCTTTGTGGAGACCAGGCGCATCAAAGGTATAAACTGCTGTGATTTGATCTTGCAAGCTTTGCTCAATTTGGCTAGCAGCATAGATGGCTAGATTTCCTCCCTTGGAATGCCCAGCCAGAATGACCTTTTGCTTAGGATGGTGGACAAGAAAATTTCTTAAATAACGTAGGGCGTGCTTTTGAGCAGGAATTTCCTTCATATAGGTCAGGTGGAAATCTTCCTTCCAGCCAATGATACTGTCATCAGTCCCACGAAAGACAATCAGATAGGTATCGAGAGTGAGGCGGTAGGTCATAGCCGCAAATTGCTTTTGCAGCTCAGGGTCGATGTCGTTGATAAAATGGGAGAGTTTGCAATTTTTGAAGCGCTTGTGTTGAGATAGCTCATCCAATAGCTGGAGGCGATTTTTACTGGTCAACATGTTAGATTCTCTTGGAACCTGAGGTGCAAGGTCTAAAAGTCGCATAGGAGTTGTGGAGACCAGATTATCAAAGGAGAGGTAGGTGGTTTCTGTTAAGGTTAGAATGTCTAATTCATTTAAAGGAAGGTCGTAAAAGGAATCGTGTGCGACATCTTTCAGATAGTCAAAAATATTGGCCATAAGAGCTCCTTTCTTTTTATTTATCTTATCAAATTTCCCTCAAATTAGCTAGTAGGGTTGCCTCACTTTGTTGGCTAAAAACAAGCTCTTTCAAATTCAGTTTCAGACCTTCTAGCATGGAAAAATCTGTTATAATAATAGAAAAGGAGAAGCGCATGCACAAGATTTTATTAGTAGAAGATGACCAAATTATTCGTCAACAGGTCGGAAAAATGCTCTCTGAATGGGGATTTGAAGTGGTTCTAGTAGAAGACTTTATGGAAGTTTTGAGCCTTTTTGTCCAATCGGAACCTCATCTGGTCCTCATGGATATTGGACTGCCTTTGTTTAATGGCTATCACTGGTGTCAGGAAATCCGCAAGATTTCCAAGGTGCCTATCATGTTTCTGTCTTCGAGAGACCAGGCTATGGATATTGTCATGGCAATCAATATGGGCGCGGATGACTTTGTGACCAAGCCTTTTGACCAGCAGGTTCTTTTAGCCAAGGTTCAGGGCTTGCTGCGCCGTTCCTATGAGTTTGGCCGTGACGAGAGCTTACTGGAATATGCCGGTGTTATCCTCAATACCAAATCCATGGATGTACATTATCAAGGTCAAGTCTTGAATTTGACTAAGAATGAATTCCAGATTTTACGCGTTTTGTTTGAGCATGCGGGTAATATCGTAGCGCGTGACGACCTGATGCGAGAACTTTGGAACAGTGACTTTTTCATTGATGATAATACTCTCTCTGTCAATGTGGCTCGTTTGCGTAAAAAGTTGGAAGAGCAGGGCTTGGTAGGATTTATCGAGACCAAGAAAGGGATAGGGTACGGACTGAAGCATGCTTGATTGGAAACAATTTTTTCTAGCCTATCTGCGCTCCCGTAGTCGTCTTTTGGTTTATCTGCTTTCTTTGACGTTTCTGGTTTTGCTCTTTCAGTTTTTATTTGCAAGTTTAGGAACTTACTTTCTCTACTTTTTCCTCTTGTGTTGCTTTGTGACCATCTTATTTTTCACTTGGGACATATTGGTGGAAATGCAGGTCTATCGCCAGGAAATTCTCTATGGGGAGAGAGAAGCCAAATCTCCATTGGAAATTGTTTTGGCTGAGAAACTAGAAGCGCGTGAGATGGAACTTTATCAGCAGAGGTCAGATTCAGAAAGAAAACTAACGGATTTACTTGATTACTATACCTTGTGGGTCCATCAGATTAAGACCCCCATTGCAGCCAGTCAACTCTTAGTTGCAGAAGTAGATGACCGCCAATTAAAGCAGCAATTAGAACAGGAAATTTTCAAGATTGACTCCTATACCAATCTAGTTTTACAGTACCTACGTTTAGAAAGTTTTCATGATGATTTGGTCTTGAAGCAGGTTCAAATCGAGGACTTGGTTAAGGAAATAATTCGTAAATATGCTCTTTTCTTTATTCAAAAAGGCTTAAATGTCAATTTACATGACCTTGATAAAGAAATCGTGACGGATAAAAAGTGGCTGCTAGTGGTTATTGAGCAAATCATTTCAAACAGTCTCAAATACACCAAGGAAGGTGGTCTGGAGATTTATATGGAAGGCCAGGAACTCTGTATCAAGGATACGGGAATCGGGATAAAAAACAGTGATGTACTCCGAGTCTTTGAACGTGGTTTCTCAGGCTATAATGGTCGTCTGACCCAGCAGTCATCTGGACTTGGCCTCTATCTCTCTAAGAAAATTTCTGAAGAACTGGGGCACCAGATTCGCATCGAGTCTGAGGTTGGAGAAGGAACGATAGTAAGAATTAAGTTTTCCGATATGAATCTGATAATTGAGTGAGAAGAGACAATGAGTTTTTACCCAATCTCTTTTTGCTATATTTCAGGATATTTGAAGACTGTTTTTTACAAAATCAATAATAGAATTTTTAATACGGAATATAGTATAAATACTGGTTCAAAGTGAAGTTTTGTATGCTTTATACTTTTGTTGAGTATAAAATCTATAAACTAAGGGTGAATTACAAAAATTAATTTGAGATGAAGTGAATTGTAGACTTGGGAAATGTCTCCTATTCGATTTCAGAATGAATCGTTGATACAGGATTAAAAGAACTGCAGCTTTCTTTTTATTTTGAATGATAGTAAAAACTGCAGTACTTGTGTGATTTACAATTATTGCACTCAATGTCCGAGTATCGCACTATCTGAAATAGGGAATAGTAGAGATTGTTCTGCGATATGTAAAAAAACGCATTAGTAAGGAGTATCGTATATGCTACCATATCTTAAAACTATTAGATGGTATCTCTTCTTTAATTTTCTTTTTGGTGTAGTATCGAATATCTGCACAGCTTTGTTACCGTATTTCACGCAGGCATTAATCAAAGGGGATTATCAAGTAGCTCTATATGGTTACTCTATGTCAGTGGCTGGCTATTTGAGTTGTAACTATATCCAAATGATACTTGATTGGAAGCAGGGGATTATCTTTTCGACTACTTTGAAAAATGAGTGGTTTCGTTCACTTCTGGGGCTCAGTCACCACGATTTCAAGCAGAAAACAGTAGCAGAGTATATTTCCTATCAATCTAATGACCTAGATTCGTTGGAAAAGGATTACCTTCCTCCATTGATGAGTTTTATCAAACAAATTTTACGTATCATCATTTACGCTTTCATTATTAGCAGAACAATTAATCCTATTGTATCACTGATTTTAATCTTTTCTACTGGAATTAGTATTCAAATTCCTAAAATCGTTGGGAAGTTGACCGCTAATCGTAGACAGGTTTACTTGAAAAAACAAGGAGATTACTATCGAACTTTGGAGGATTTGCTCATGGGACATCATTTGGTAAATAAACTAACTATGTCGCATTTTTTGAATCAACAAAAGAGTTCTCTAAAGAATTTGCAGGATAAGTATTTTAAGTATGGTTTGACAAAAATTACAGGCATCTTATTGACAGGTGTTTCTTTTGAATTCATTAGTCTTGTTCTGTTTATTTATTTAGCCTACTCTCTATCTCACCAGCAACTCGGTATTCCTGAGGTGGTGGCGAGTTTCGGATATATTAATGCTTTTTCTGAACCAATACAGGAAATCCTTTATGATTTACAAATGTTAGAGTCCGTAAAGCCTGTAATCAAGAGTTTTCAAAACATTGTTGGGAGACCCGTTTCAGTTCAAGCACCTCAACATTCTTTTGATACGATTACTTTGAAAAACATTTCCAAGCAACTGGGAGAATCAAAATTGATAATTACTTCCGCTACGATTCAAAAAGGGGATAAAATTGCGCTTATTGGTAAGAATGGGTCTGGAAAAAGTAGTCTTCTCAACATTTTAAATGGAACAGATGAAGATTTTGAAGGACAAATTGTGCTAGATGGGCTTGTTTTGGACCATCTTTGGGGAAGATTCGGTATGATTCTGCAACAAGAACATACATTTATTTCGAGTTATGAAAATAATGTAACGATATTCAATAGTTTCAATGAAAAATTCAGAGAAGAAGATTTTGAAAAAATTCCACCACAATCCTTGTCAGGTGGTCAGCAACAACGAATGTATTTAAATCGTGAGAAAAATCGTAAAAATCCATTGCTTATCCTAGACGAACCTTTCTCTGCCTTGGATACTAATCAGTTTAAAATGGAATTGGAAAGAGTTCTGGAACTACCAAGTGCCGTCATTGTTACTTTACATCGCCAAAACGAATTATTAAGTAAGTTTGACCAAGTTTGGGAAATTAAGAATGGAGAACTTGTAATTTTGAAATAGCTAAATTATAAAGAATAAAACGCATATTATCAGGTGAACTGCACCCCAAAAGTTAAATTTTTTCTGTCTAACTTTTGGGGTGCAGTTCAGAGATACCGTTTTTCCTTCTTCGGATAAGGAAACAAAAATTTCTTGCTTCATCTATCTATTCAATTGATAGATTTCGTCAGAGAAAGACTGTAAAATTTTTGATATAATGTTAAGGATAGACTGACGGATACTTAGAGGATAATTTTCAAAAGAATTACAGATGAGAATTAAAATATGTAAGACTGGACAGAAGTCTCTCTACCATCATCCATGCAGAAACAAGATTATATGAAATAAGAGGAGTAACCAATGACCGGAAACTATTCAACACGTGAATACCGTGAAAAATTATATGATGATCTTCATGTTCGATTAAGAGATACAGTGATTTTGATGTGTGCGATTTTTATTGCCTCTATCGGACTAAATATGAATTCAACAGCTGTCATTATTGGAGCCATGCTGATTTCCCCTCTTATGACACCGATTGTTGGACTGGGGTTTGGTTTAGCTATTTTTGATACGCGTTTAATCAAGCAATCTCTAGAGGTTTTATTTACCCAAGTATTGGTCAGCTTGCTTGTCTCGGCTCTATATTTCTGGATTTCTCCCTTATCTTATGAAAGTAGCGAATTGATTGCACGAACCTCTCCAACCATTTGGGATGTTCTCATTGCTATCGCGGGTGGGATAGCAGGTTTCATTGGTTCAAGGAAAAAAGAAGCAAACAATATCGTACCAGGAGTAGCCATTGCAACAGCTCTGATGCCACCTATCTGCACTGCAGGATATGGTTTAGCTAATGGAAATGTACGATTTTTATTTGGGGCTCTTTATCTTTTCTTGATCAACTGTGTCTTTATCATGCTAATCAACATTGTTGGAACAAGAATTTTTATGAGAAAATCTCCCTTAAGTTCATTTAATGAGCTAAACATTAAAATGAAAATTGGGTTGATATCCTTGATTGTATTATTGGTCCTTCCAGCCAGCTATTCAGCAGTCACTCTGACGATGGATCAAGCGCGAAAAGAAGGGATCAAACAGTTTGTAGAAAATGAGTTCGCCAATCATACGGTCATTAATCAAGTCTACAAGTCAAGTAGCAATGAATTAGTCTTGACGGTTGTTGGAGATCCGATTTCAGAAGAAGAATTAGAAACACTCCACCAAAAACAAGCCTCTTACGGTATTCAATCTGTTCAATTGAAAGTGAATCAAGTTCAGAACTCGCCAACATTAGATAGTGAAGCGACCAAGGAATTTTATGAAAACATTGACAAGTATATTGATCAAAAACTCTCTGAAAAAGATTCACAAAACGATCTCGTAAAAGAAAATGAAGCAGACAAGGATTGAGGACAATGAACTGAATCGGTTTTTACGCCGTGTTTTTCTTGTATCTTCCTCTTTCTTACTTATAGCAGGTTGTTTTTGCTTGAATAAGAAATAAATTAGAAGTTCTATCATCTAAGAAAAATGATGAAAAAAATCATTTAACTAATGGTGTGAACGTTTAGTGTTTATCAGCTCCATTCTCTGTAATTTTGGGGGTAAAATCCACACCATTTAGATAAAATTAGTTGAATTTGATTGGAAAAACGCTTTTATAAAAGCGGAGAAAAGTCTTGATATTACGCTGTTTTTAGTCCAACTGAAATTCATACTTTCCAAACCAGGCTTGAAAAAAGCTCGTAAAGCATCACAATTTAGTAAACGTTAAAACTTATTTAAACTTATTGAAAGCATTTCGTATCAAAAATACGGGATGCTTTTTCTGTTCACCCCAAATTTTTGTAACTAGGTGATACTTGAAATTAATACAAATTTGGTTGTTTTTGATAAATCTAAGCAACACTAAATGATGAAGTGAAAGGGGATGAATCTTTGATAGTATTCATTTATTGTGAAATATGATATACTTATTAATTAGATGGATGAATACTTCTAGAGTTAAATATAGCATAATAGGGACAGACTTTTTGGTTTATTTTTGTTTGTAGTCGGATTATGAAAGAATATCCAATATTATGCGATAAGATAGAATGTTACAAAAAAGAAAGGGGATGCAATCCGATGAAGAAAGACAGATTAATTGTATTGACAGATGCTGTTCTAGCAATTATTATGACCATCTTGATTTTAGAGTTAGAAAAACCAACAACACCAAGTCTTGAAGCTTTTTGGGATTTACGGCAAAATTTCTTTGCTTGTTTTCTTTCCTTTTTCTGGTTGGGATCGTTATGGATGGCACTAAACACATTATGGGAAAAGGTTGAGAAAATTTCCTCAGAAATTATTTGGTGGAATTTGTTTCTACTCTTGGAGCGGCAGGAGTTCTCTTTGGAGAATTTCATGCCATCCAAGATACCAGTCTGAATGATGTGGTGGACCGGATCTATATAAATGTCAAGGATTTACCGTTTCAGTCCTTGGGAGCTTTAGCTAATATCCTGTCTGATGTTAAGAAGGGACTGATTCAAGACAGTCATATCTGGTCTTTCTTCCAGTCATTTTTCAAACAATATCAGTTGATAATCAGCTTAAATCAGATCTATCAGTTTGTCTATCTTTCTCTGATGGAGATCATGTCCTATCTTCACTTTGATTATTGGAAAAAACGGCTCGGTCAGGAGCTAGTATGAATAAGGAGAACAAATGAGACGTTTAAAAATGTTATGGCATATTATACAGGTTACGGGTTTTACTCGGTTTGCTCTGAGTTTTGTGACCTTTGTTTTTGGGTCAGGAGGCGTGCTTTTCCTAGTTGAACCTGCTATCACAAATTACGGAGACGGTCTTTGGTATGCTTTTGTGACTTCGACGACTGTCGGCTACGGGGATCTCCTAGCTGTGACCTTGATTGGAAGGATTACCAGTGTCTTCTTGACGATTTATGGGCTCATATTTTTTGGCTGTTTATCAGCTGTTATTATTAATTATTATACCGATTTAAATAAGGAAAGAGGAGAGGACAAATGACTGCCAATTATTCAACACGGGAATACCGTGAGAAATTATATGATGATCTTCATGTTCGATTAAGAGATACAGTGATTTTGATGTGTGCGATTTTTATTGCCTCTATAGGTTTAAATATGAATTCAACAGCTGTCATTATTGGAGCCATGCTGATTTCCCCTCTTATGACATCGATTGTTGGACTCGGATTTGGTTTAGCTATTTTTGATACGCGTTTAATCAAGCAATCTTTAGAGGTTTTATTTACTCAAATATTGGTCAGTTTGCTTGTCTCGACTTTGTATTTCTGGATTTCCCCCTTATCTTATGCAAGTAGCGAGTTGATTGCACGAACCTCTCCAACCATTTGGGATGTTCTCATTGCTATTGCTGGTGGGATAGCAGGTGTAATTGGGTCAAGGAAAAAAGAAGCAAACAATATCGTGCCAGGAGTAGCCATTGCAACAGCTCTGATGCCACCTATCTGTACTGCAGGATATGGTTTAGCTAACGGAAATGTACGATTTTTATTTGGGGCTCTCTATCTTTTCTTGATCAACTGTGTCTTTATCATGCTAGCCAACATTATTGGAACAAGAATTTTGATGAGAAAATCTCCCTTAAGTTCATTTAAAGAGCTAAATATTAAAATGAGAATTGGCTTGATCTCCTTGATTGTATTATTGATTCTTCCAGCTAGTTATTCAGCAGTCACTCTGACGATAGATCAAGCGCGAAAAGAAGGAATCAAACAGTTTGTAGGAAAAGAGTTCGCCAATCATACGGTCATTAATCAAGTCTACAAGTCAAGGAACAATGAATTGGTCTTGACGGTTGTTGGAGATCCGATTTCAGAAGAAGAATTAGAAACGCTCCACCAAAAACAAGCCTCTTACGGTATTCAATCTGTTCAATTGAAAGTCAATCAAGTTCATAATTCGACAAAATTAGACAGTAATACGACCAAGGAATTTTATGAAACCATTAACAAGTATATCGATCAAAAACTCTCTGAAAAGGATTCACAAAAAGATCTCGTAAAAGAAAATGAAGCAGACAAGGATTGAGGATATTGACCTTATCCAACTCATGAAAGCAAATCTTGGGAGGATATCATTTGTTGTTGTTTTACCAATCACTACTAGCTAAGATTAAATAAAATATAAAAAGCAACAGCTGAAATAGTTGTTGCTTTTTAGGTAGCTAGGATTTTATCCCAGGTTTTATCTCTTATTTCTCAACGCGTGATTTGTTGGCGATATCAGCTAGGATAGCTTGAACAAAGTCATCGACTGAGACAGTTTGTGTTTCTTTTTGGCCATAGCGGCGAACGTTGACAGTCCCGTCTTCCATTTCCTTGTCCCCAACAATCAATTGGTAAGGAATCTTACTTGTTTGTGATGCACGGATCTTGAACTGCATTTTTTCATTGCGCTCATCTACGTCTGCACGGACACCGCGGTCACGGAGTTTCTTCGCCACTTCCCAAGCGTAGTCCACGTGTTTTTCGTTAGAAACTGGGATGAGGGTTACTTGGTGTGGTGCAAGCCATGTTGGGAAGGCACCCTTGTAGTTCTCAATCAAGATAGCTGTGAAGCGTTCCATAGTTGAGATAACTCCACGGTGGATCATAACTGGACGGTGCTCTTCGCCATCAGCTCCGATGTATTTAAGGTCGAAGCGTTCTGGAAGCAAGAAGTCAAGCTGGATAGTAGAAAGAGTTTCTTCTTTACCAAGGGCAGTCTTAACTTGAATATCCAATTTTGGTCCGTAGAAGGCTGCTTCACCTTCGGCTTCAAAGTAGTCCACACCCATTTCATCAAGGGCTGCGCGAAGCATGGTTTGGGCATTTTCCCACATCTCATCGTTGTCAAAGTACTTGTGAGTATCTTGAGGGTCACGAAGAGAGAGGCGGAAGCGGTATTCATTCAAGTTGAAGTCTTCATAAACATCGATAATCAACTGAAGAGCACGTTGGAATTCTTCTTGGATTTGTTCTGGAGTTACAAAGAGGTGACCGTCGTTAAGAGACATTTCACGTACACGTTGAAGACCAGTGAGGGCACCAGATTTTTCGTAGCGGTGCATCATACCGATTTCAGCGATACGGATTGGCAACTCACGGTAAGAGTGAACATGGTGTTTGAAGACTTGGATGTGGTGCGGGCAGTTCATTGGACGAAGGACAAATTCTTCCCCGTCCCCCATGTCCATAGTTGGGAACATGTCTTCTTGGTAATGATCCCAGTGACCAGAAGTCTTGTAAAGTTCAACAGAAGCAAGTGGTGGAGTGTAGACGTGTTGGTAGCCTGAAGCTAGCTCTTTGTCTACGATGTAGCGTTCCAATTCACGACGAATAGTCGCACCATTTGGCAACCAGAATGGCAAACCTTGACCAACCTCTTGAGAAATCATGAAGAGATCAAGCTCTTTACCAAGTTTACGGTGGTCACGTTCCTTAGCTTCTTTACGCATTTGAAGGTAGTTTTTCAAGTCTTTCTTGTCAAACCAAGCTGTACCATAGATACGTTGCATCATAGCGTTGTCGCTATTTCCACGCCAGTAAGCACCTGCTACATGGAGAAGGTGGAAGATTTGGATACGGCCTGTTGATGGGACGTGAGGGCCACGGCAGAGGTCTACATACTCACCTTGACGATAGATAGTCAAACCACCTTCGTCTTCAGAGTGTTCTTCAATCAATTCTAATTTGTAAGGGTCGTTCTTGAAGATTTCACGTGCCTCGTTTTTAGTCACTTCTTCACGAATTGATGGGAAGTTTTCTTTGACGATTTTTTGCATTTCTTCTTCGATACGAGGAAGGTCTTCGTTAGAAATTTGACCAGCAGTGTTGTCAGTATCGTAGTAGAAGCCGTCTTCGATGGCTGGACCAACTCCCAAGTGAATGTCTGGGAAAAGGCGACGAGCGGCTTGGGCAAACAAGTGAGCAGCTGAGTGACGCAAGATTGGAAGGGCATCTTCGTGATCAGGTGTCACAATTTCGATGTTTCCATCTTCAGTGATGGCACGAGTAGTGTCGATGAGTTTGCCGTTGAATTTACCAGCCAAGGCTTTTTTAGCTAGGGAATTGCTGATAGATTGGGCAATTTCAAAAGTTGTAACGCCAGATTCGAATTCACGAACAGCGCCATCTGGGAAAGTAATGTTAATCATGATGTTCTCCTTACTTATATTATTGACGAATGTGTTAACCCTATTCTAAAAACAGGGACAGAGGATTGTGAAAGCTAGAAAAACAAAAAGCGACATCCTCGAAAGGACGTCGCAACGTGGTTCCACCTTCATTTATGTTCCTCAAAAAAGAGGGACACCTCTGATTGGCTCTAACGTGGCCACCGTTTTATGTTTTCATAAAAACTCAAGAGTAGTATCAGTTTAGGCTTCCTATGCGTTTCCAGCAACCACGCACTCTCTAGTAGAAAGGAACTAAGTGACTTGTCTCTATGGATTATTATAGCATGATTGTGAGATTTTTCAAGATATTTGTAGATTTTTTTGAATTTTCTTCATTGAAGGAGTGCTTGGAAGGAGTGCTTGCTATGCTTTGTTAGGAGTAATGTGAAATCATCTTTTTGATGGGACTTTACTTTGATAAAAGTAGTGTTCTGGCTCTAATAAGAGTGGGTTAAAGGTCACTCTTATACAGTATTTTTTGTTATAATATTAAAAAGATATATAAGAGGAAATGAGGAGAAAGAATGACAAAAATAGCTCTTCTTTCAGATATTCATGGAAATACCACTGCCTTGGAGGCTGTCTTGGCAGATGCTCGACAGCTAGGAGTGGATGAATACTGGCTTTTGGGAGATATTCTCATGCCAGGGACAGGGCGTAGAAGGATTTTGGACTTGTTGGATCAACTACTGATTACGGCTAGAGTTTTGGGAAACTGGGAAGACAGTCTTTGGCATGGTGTCCGCAAGGAATTGGATAGTACTCGTCCCAGTCAACGTTATCTCTTGCGCCTGTGCCAGTATGTTTTAGAGGAAATTTCCCTAGAAGAAATTGAACTGCTCCACAATCAGCCTCTCCAGATTCATCGTCAGTTTGGGGATTTGACGGTAGGAATTAGCCACCATCTTCCTGATAAGAATTGGGGGCGAGAGTTGATTCATACTGGAGCGCAAGAGGATTTTGACCGCTTGGTGACCAATCCGACTTGCGATATTGCTGTTTATGGTCATATTCACCAGCAGTTGCTTCGTTATGGTACTGGTGGGCAATTGATTGTCAATCCAGGTTCGATTGGGCAACCTTTCTTTCTAGATGCTCAGTTGCGGAAGGACTTGCGGGCCCAGTATATGATTTTAGAGTTTGATGACAAGGGCTTGGTAGATATGGACTTCCGACGGGTAGACTACGATGTCGTAGCTGAATTGCAGCTGGCTAAAGACTTGAAACTTCCCTATTTTGAGGTTTATTATGAAAGTCTGGTCAATGGTATCCACCATACTCACAATCAGGAATTTTTGAGAGAACTGGCCCAGAAAGAGGGCTATGATAGGGAATTAGATACCTGGTTAAAAGGTGGTAATGATTGACATTACAACTAAAAAGGGTATAATAATAGAAAAAGAAGAGTAGAGGCAGGGTAGCCTCGTAAAAAGGAGAAGAGGATGCAAATTCCAAGTAGATTTACCATTGCGACTCATATGCTGATAATCATTGCCCTCAAGGGGAAAGAAAGCAAGGTGACCAGTGATTTTCTGGCTGCTAGTGTCGGGGTCAATCCAGTCATTATCAGAAAGACCTTGTCCCAGTTGAAGAAGGCAGAGCTGATTTCAGTAGCGCGTGGAACAGGGGGAACAGAGATTGTCAAGGACCTCAAAGACATTAGTCTTTTAGATGTTTATCAAGCGGTCGAGTGTCTTGGTAAGACAGGTCAACTCTTCAGTTTCCATGACAATCCAAATCCAAATTGCCCAGTTGGAGCTCGTATTCATGATGTTTTGGATCAAAAATTAGAGAGAATCCAGTTGGCTATGGAGACTGAACTTGGTCAGACCAGTTTAGAGCAAGTCGTGGCCGATGCAGAGAGTCAGATGAAGGATTAAGAGGGATAGATGCCTGCAAATGAAATGTCAAAACACTGCTAGAGAAATCTGGCAGTGTTTTTTTGAGTGTTTGGACAGAAAAAACTCCTGGGAATTTCCAGGAGAGTATGAGTGGTTATTTAAACTTGAATCCTTCGTAAATAAGCTCTGCTTTTGGATTTTGTTTCTTAATCTGTTTGGCAAGTGATTTCATCATAGAGAGAGGACCACACATATAGATGCTTGCATGTTTGGGCACTTCTTCTTGCTCAAAATTAAGATAGTCGTCTTTCCTACTGTCTACTAGATGGAGTTCAAAATTAGGATTTTTCTGAGCATAGTCACGGAGCAAATCTATATAAACGGCATTTTCCTCTCCACGGAAGCTATAGTAGAAGTGAACCTGTTTATCTAAAATAGGATATTCACGGATGTAAGAGATGAAGGGGGTAATCCCAATACCTCCAGCAATCCAAACCTGATTTTCTCGTCCTTCTTCTATGATCATGTGTCCGTAAGCTCTGTCTACGCTTACTTTGCTGCCGACTTGAAGATTGTCATAGATATTCTTGGTATGGTCACCTGAATTTTTAACAGTAAAGTAAAGAGTTTGACCATGACCTCCTGAGATAGAAAAGGGATGCGGAGCACTTTCAAAGCCTTCTTTGAAAATCTTTAGAAAGGCAAATTGTCCTGCTTGATAATTGAAAGTTCTGCTAAGATGGATTTGAATTTCTATAGTATCGTGATTTAAGCGTTTGAGATTGGTAATTTTCCCTAGATAGGGGAAGCCAATCTTTTGATATAGAAAAATGATATAAAAACCAGCTAGCAAGCCTAAAAGGGCATAGCTACCAACAAGAAAACTTAGAAGATTAAATGTGATAAGACGATTGCCCATCATCATGTAGACGTGAAAGAGTCCGAAAATATAGGCTAGGTAAACCAGACGGTGGAGCCATCGCCAGGCTTCGTATTGGATGTATTTGCCTAAATAGGCGACAAGGATGATACTGACAAAGATATAGATGGCAAGATTGCCAAACTGAGCAGCTAAGCGAGAGCCCCACAAACCGCCCATACTGAAGTTATGAAAGATTAGTAGGATAACGGAGAAAAAGGCTGTGAATTTGTGGACAGTATAGACTCTCTCCAAACCGTGAAACCAGCTTTCTAGTAGGGGGAGACGAGTGGCTAGGATAAAAGTCAGAGATAGGCTTGTTAAAGCTAGTCCTGGAATCATGAATTGGGGAGAAGTGCTCATCCAAGTCAAAATAGTCAAGACGAAACTAGCTATGATAAAGAGTAGTCCTTTGAGTGATTTCATAGAAAATTCCATTTCATTTAGATTTTGATTTGTTGTAAATGAATTTGTTACATTTTATCATAGAAAAAGTATGGTGTCAAATTGAGGTCTATAAATATCTACTATCATCAAAAAACTCTCCAATTGAACTGGAGAGTGGTTGTTTATTCTGCAGCTTGTTGCCAACGTTTTGCTAGCATATGAGACAGGCTAGAAATGGCTAGGTTAAAGCTGAAGTAGATGAGGGCAATCAGGATATACAGACTGAAGACCTGCTCTGGTTCAAAATAACGGCCCATGAGAATTTGGCTGGCTCCAAAGAGCTCTTGTAGGGCGATAACAGAGTAGAGGAGACTGGTATCCTTAATTACGGTTACAAACTGAGAAATGATGGCTGGCAGCATTTTACGAATGGCTTGTGGGAGAATGATGTGGTAGAGGATTTGTGCAGAAGTAAATCCTTGTGACATTCCTGCTTCGTACTGTCCCTTGTCTACGGCATTGAGACCACCTCGGATAATCTCAGCCAAGGCTGCTGATGTAAAGAGGGTAAAGGCAGTGATTCCTGCTGGTGTGGATTTCATCTTGAAAACCAAAAAGATGGTGAAAATCCAGAGGAGGTTGGGAACGTTACGCACAAACTCGATGTAAATGCTGGAGATAATACGTAAGATAGGATTTTTGCCATTTCTCATGACCGCTAGCACTGTCCCAATAAGTGTAGCGAGGACGATTGCAATCAGAGAAATATAGAGGGTCAAGCCAAATCCTTTAAAGATAAAGACTAGATTATCTGGGGTCAAAACTTCTAAAATGGATTCCATAGTAACCTCCTAGAGTGAATAGGCTTTTTTGTTGGCTTGCTCCATCTTGCGACCAAACTGGGCAACAGGGAAGCATAGAGAAAAGTAGAGAAGGGCAGCGCCTAAAAATGCTGGAATGTAGTTTCCGTTAAGTGCTGACCAAGACTTGGTCACAAACATCAAGTCCACTCCAGAGATGATAGCGACTGTAGAGGTGTTCTTGATGAGGTTGACGATTTGGTTGGTCAAAGGTGGGAGAATGATACGGAAAGCCTGAGGCAAGATAATCAAACGCATAGCACTGATATAGGTAAAACCTTGCGACAAGGCGGCCTCCATCTGACCGCTAGGAATAGACTGAATACCTGAGCGAATAACCTCAGCGATATAGGCGCCGTGATAGAGACCTACACAGAGTACAGCTGTCCAATAAATTGGAATCATGATGATATGATCACTGATAAGAGGTAGGCCATAAAAAACGATAACAAACTGCACCAAGAGGGGAGTGTTTTGGTAAAATTCCACAAATATGCGAGCTAAGATTCGCAAAATTGGACGTTTGCTGGTTGACATGGCTCCAAAGAAGATGCCCAAGACCATAGCGAGGATAAAGGATCCGATCGCTAGGGCAAGGGTGAAGAGGAAACCATTGAAAAATTGTCCAAAATCCTGAAAATAGGCTGTCCAAGATGATAAATCTGTCATGGGGTGTCCTCCTTAATCTGCTGTATGGCTGGATGGTTTGAGCTTGTAACGGTCATAAAGTTTCTGCAAACTACCATCCTTGCTCCATTTAGTAACCAAGTTATCAAGATAGTCGTTGAGCTCGGTATTTGATTTCTTGGTAACGATACCGTAGTCAGATGGCTTGAAACTATCATTTAGTAGTACTGTGCGTTTGCTGATGTAGCCAGATAGGATAGAGCGGTCAACGGAAAAGGCATCAATACGGTGAGCATGAAGGGAAGTAATCAATTCTGGATAAGAACCAAGTTCGACGAATTTAAACTTCAGACCTTTCTTTTTACCCAGTTCGGTAATCAGGCGTTGGGTGATGGAACCTTGGGCAACACCGATGGTTTTTCCGTTTAGATCCTCAATGCTTTTGATTTTGGCAGACTTATTGACCAAAAAACCAGAAGCATCTGTGTAGTAGGGACTGGTAAAGTTGTAGAGTTTTTTGCGTTCGTCTGTGATGGTGAAGGTTGCGATATCCATATCGACCTGTTCATTGTCTAGGAGGGGTCCACGGGTTTGAGCGGTAACAGGTACATATCGAACCTTGACCTTGAGTTCATCTGCTACCATCTTGGCCAAGTCGGTTTCGATACCAGAATAGGTCCCTGTCTTGGGATCCTTGTAACCGAAATTGGGAACGTCTTGTTTCACACCAACAACTAGCTCGCCTCTCTTTTGAATGTCTGCGACACTAGTATCAGCCTGAACTGGTTTTGTAGCAGCAAGGCCGAAAAGGCTAATCAATAATGCGGATAAAAAGAATTTCTTTTTCATAGGCGCCTCCTTATTTGACTTTGTCACTTTCGTGGTTGATGATTTTGCTGAGGAATTGTTGAGCACGAGGTTCGCTTGGATTGTCGAAAAAGTCATCAACATCTGTCGTATCTACTAAAACCTCTCCGTCAGCCATAAAGATGATGCGGTCCGCAACTTCACGGGCAAAGCCCATTTCATGAGTCACGATAATCATATTCATACCCTCGTGGGCTAATTTTTGCATAACTGCCAGAACATCACCGATGGTTTCAGGGTCAAGGGCAGATGTTGGTTCATCAAAGAGGAGGAGTTCAGGATGCATAGCGAGGCCACGTGCAATGGCGATTCGTTGTTTTTGTCCACCTGACAGCATAGCTGGATAAGAATCTTTCTTGTCCCACATATTTACAAATTCCAGATATTTTTGGGCTGTTTTTTCAGCTTCTTTTTTATCAATTCCTAGAACTTTTATAGGTGCAAGTGTTACGTTTTCTAACACTGTTTTGTGCGGATAGAGGTTAAAATGCTGGAAAACCATACCGACTTCCTTGCGAAGTGGTACCAAATCTTTCTGGCTGGCACCAGCAACTTGGTGACCATTTACTAGAAGACTTCCTTTATCAACAGCCTCCAAACCATTGATGGTACGGATCAGAGTGGATTTTCCAGAACCAGAAGGGCCTAGGAGGACAACAACTTGCCCTTTTTCAAAGCGGAGATTGATGTCGCGGAGTGCATGGTAGTCTCCGTAATATTTTTCGACGTGTTCAAATTCTACTAAAGCCATAAAGAATCTCCTTTGTGTTAGATTTTATAACATGATTCTACACCAAAAGATTTGTCTTGTCAAATCATATCTGAAAAAATTCACTGAAATTTTATAAAAAAGCAATCTGGATAGAGAAAAAGTCTAAATCATGTTATAATGAAACGATAGAATTCTTAGAAAGAGTGGATGTCTTTTTGATAACACCTACTTATGAATGGCAGTTTGCCCCGCAGGTAGAAGATGCGGATTTTACAAAGATAGCCAAGAAGGCTGGGCTGGGTCCTGAGGTGGCTCGGTTATTATTTGAGAGAGGGATTCAGGATCAAGAAAGTCTGAAAAAATTTCTAGAACCTTCCTTGGAGGACTTGCATGACCCTTATCTGCTCCATGATATGGACAAGGCAGTGGAACGGATTCGTCAGGCCATTGAAGAAGGGGAAAATATCCTCGTTTACGGTGATTATGATGCGGATGGTATGACTTCGGCTTCGATTGTTAAGGAAAGTTTGGAACAGCTTGGTGCCGAGTGCCGAGTTTATCTGCCTAATCGTTTCACTGATGGCTATGGACCTAATGCCAGTGTTTACAAATATTTTATCGAGCAAGAAGGAATTTCCTTGATTGTGACAGTAGATAATGGAGTTGCTGGTCATGAGGCTATTGAATTGGCCCAGTCTATGGGAGTAGATGTTATTGTGACTGACCACCATTCCATGCCTGAAACCTTACCAGATGCTTATGCCATCGTTCACCCTGAACATCCAGATGCGGACTATCCTTTCAAATATTTGGCTGGTTGTGGAGTTGCTTTCAAGTTGGCTTGTGCCCTTTTAGAAGAAGTACAAGTGGAATTGCTTGATTTGGTCGCTATTGGTACCATTGCAGATATGGTTAGTTTGACGGATGAGAACCGTATCTTGGTTCAATATGGTCTAGAAATGCTGGGGCATACTCAGCGCATTGGCTTACAAGAAATGCTGGATATGGCTGGGATTGCTGCCAATGAAGTAACAGAAGAAACGGTGGGTTTCCAGATTGCCCCTCGTTTGAATGCCTTGGGCCGCTTGGATGATCCCAATCCTGCCATTGATTTGCTAACTGGCTTTGATGATGAGGAAGCTCACGAGATTGCTCTCATGATTCATCAGAAAAACGAAGAGCGTAAGGAAATCGTCCAGTCTATCTATGAAGAAGCTAAGACCATGGTGGACCCTGAGAAGAAGGTCCAGGTTTTGGCCAAGGAAGGCTGGAATCCTGGGGTTCTGGGTATCGTGGCTGGTCGTTTGTTGGAAGAACTAGGGAAGACAGTTATCGTTCTCAATATAGAAGACGGTCGTGCCAAGGGTAGTGCTCGTAGTGTGGAAGCAGTGGATATTTTTGAGGCTCTGGATCCTTATCGCGACCTCTTCATCGCCTTTGGTGGCCATGCTGGTGCAGCTGGGATGACGCTGGAAGTGGAGAAACTCTCAGATTTATCTCAAGTCTTGGAAAATTATGTTCGTGAAAAAGGTGCAGATGCTGCTGGCAAGAACAAGTTAAATTTAGATGAAGAGCTGGATTTGGAGACACTTAGCTTGGAAACGGTCAAAAGTTTTGAACGTTTGGCACCTTTTGGCATGGACAATCAGAAACCTGTCTTTTATATCAAGGATTTTCAGGTCGAAAGTGCCCGTACCATGGGGGCAGGCAATGCCCATCTCAAACTGAAAATTTCTAAGGGTGAGGCGAGTTTTGAAGTGGTAGCCTTCGGGCAAGGTAGATGGGCAACAGAATTTGCTCAAACCAAGAATCTAGAGCTGGCAGTCAAATTGTCTGTCAACCAATGGAGTGGCCAAACTGCCCTGCAGTTGATGATGGTGGATGCGCGTGTGGAGGGTGTTCAACTCTTTAACATCCGTGGGAAGAATGCAGTCTTGCCAGAAGGAGTTCCAGTCTTGGATTTTGCTGGAGAACTGCCAAATCTGGCGGATAGTGAAGCTGTTATCTTAAAAACCGTTCCTGAGGATATTACTCTGTTGAAGACCATTTTTCAGAAACAGAATTTCTCTGCTGTCTATTTCAAAAATGACATTGATAAGGCCTACTATCTGACAGGGTATGGGACTAGAGAGCAGTTTGCAAAATTGTACAAGACCATCTACCAGTTTCCAGAGTTTGATATTCGCTACAAGCTGAAAGATTTGGCTACTTATCTTAATATTCAACAAATCTTGCTGGTCAAGATGATTCAAGTATTTGAAGAGCTAGGCTTTGTGACGATCAAAGATGGTGTCATGACAGTGAATAAAGAGGCACCAAAGCGGGAGATAGGAGAAAGTCAAATTTACCAAAATCTCAAACAAATCGTCAAAGACCAAGAAATGATGGCGTTGGGTACCGTGCAAGAAATTTATGACTTTTTAATGGAAAAAGTGTAGATCATAGGAAAGAGCTGGGCAACCAGCTCTTTTTTGAAAACAAATCTTCATTTTGAAAATCATCAAAAAAATGGTATAATGGTAGGAAAAGATTCGGCTAAAAGTAGTGCTTTTAGAATAAAAGGGTAAGAAACCCTATAATCAAGATAAATTAAGCTTTCGGAGGAAAAATGAGTAATATCAGTTTAACAACACTTGGTGGTGTACGTGAAAACGGGAAAAATATGTATATCGCTGAAATCGATGGATCTATTTTCGTTTTGGATGCAGGTCTAAAATACCCTGAAAATGAACAACTAGGGGTGGATGTAGTCATTCCAAACATGGACTACCTTTTTGAAAATAGCGACCGTATCGCAGGGGTTTTCTTGACCCACGGGCATGCGGATGCCATTGGTGCTCTGCCTTATCTCTTGGCTGAAGCCAAGGTACCTGTATTTGGCTCTGAGTTGACCATTGAGTTGGCCAAACTCTTTGTCAAGGGAAATGACACAGTTAAGAAATTCAATGATTTTCATGTTATCGATGAAGATTCGGAGATTGATTTTGGAGGGACTGTGGTGTCCTTCTTCCGTACGACCCATTCTATCCCAGAAAGTCTGGGTGTTGTCTTGAAGACAGCTGAAGGTAGCATCGTTTATACAGGTGACTTCAAATTTGACCAGACAGCTAGTGAATCCTATGCGACAGACTTCGCTCGTTTAGCAGAAATCGGTCGTGATGGAGTTCTAGCTCTTCTTAGCGATTCAGCCAATGCGGACAGTAATATCCAAGTGGCTAGCGAAAGTGAAGTTGGGGATGAAATCACCCAAACCATTGCGGACTGGGAGGGTCGTATCATTGTTGCGGCAGTAGCCAGCAACCTCTCTCGTATCCAGCAGGTATTTGACGCTGCGGATGCAACAGGTCGTCGTGTGGTTTTGACAGGATTTGATATTGAAAATATCGTCCGCACTGCTATTCGCCTCAAGAAATTATCTCTAGCTAACGAGAGTCTTTTGATTAAGCCAAAAGATATGTCTCGTTTTGAAGACCATGAGTTGATTATTCTTGAAACAGGCCGTATGGGTGAGCCTATCAACGGTCTTTGTAAGATGTCGATTGGTCGCCACCGTTATGTGGAAATCAAGGACGGTGACTTGGTCTATATCGTAACCACTCCGTCTATCGCTAAAGAAGCAGTTGTGGCGCGTGTGGAAAACATGATTTATCAAGCTGGAGGTGTTGTCAAATTGATTACCCAAAGCTTGCGTGTGTCAGGGCACGGAAATGCGCGTGATTTGCAGTTGATGATCAATCTCTTGCAACCCAAGTATCTCTTCCCGATTCAAGGGGAATACCGCGAGTTGGATGCCCATGCTAAGGCTGCTATGGCAGTTGGGATGTTGCCGGAACGCATTTTCATCCCTAAAAAGGGAACAAGCATGGCTTATGAGAATGGAGATTTTGTCCCAGCTGGAGCGGTTTCAGCAGGGGATGTCTTGATTGACGGGAATGCCATTGGTGATGTTGGAAATGTGGTTCTTCGTGACCGTAAGGTTTTGTCAGAGGACGGTATTTTCATCGTCGCAATTACCGTTAATCGTCGTGAGAAGAAAATTGTGGCCAAGGCCCGTGTTCACACGCGTGGATTTGTTTATCTCAAGAAGAGTCGCGATATTCTCCGTGAAAGTTCAGAATTGATTAATCAAACGGTAGAAGACTATCTTCAAGGAGATGACTTTGACTGGGCAGACCTTAAAGGGAAGGTTCGTGATAATCTTACCAAGTATCTCTTTGATCAAACCAAACGTCGTCCAGCTATTTTACCAGTAGTCATGGAAGCAAAATAATTGTTGAAATAAACAGGGAGGAAGTCGAGTTTCGGCTTTTTCTTATAGAAAAATAGAGGAAAAATTATGGCAGTAATGAAAATCGAGTATTACTCACAAGTTTTGGATATGGAGTGGGGAGTGAATGTTCTTTACCCCGATGCCAATCGAGTGGAAGAACCAGATTGTAAAGATATTCCCGTCTTGTACCTCTTGCATGGGATGTCTGGCAACCATAATAGCTGGTTCAAGCGGACCAATGTAGAACGCTTGCTTCGAGGAACCAATCTCATCGTTGTCATGCCTAATACCAGCAACGGTTGGTACACCGATACCCAATATGGTTTTGACTATTACACAGCTCTAGCAGAGGAATTGCCAGAGGTTTTAAAACGCTTCTTCTCTAATATGACTAGCAAGCGTGAAAAGACCTTTATCGCTGGTCTCTCTATGGGAGGTTACGGCTGTTTCAAACTGGCTCTTGCTACAAATCGTTTTTCTCATGCAGCTAGTTTTTCAGGTGCTCTCAGCTTTCAAGATTTTTCTCCTGAAAGCCAAAATCTGGGGACACCAGCTTACTGGAGAGGTGTTTTTGGAGAGATTAAAGATTGGACAACTAGTCCTTATTCTCTAGAAAGTCTGGCTAAAAAATCGGATAAAAAGACCAAGCTTTGGGCTTGGTGTGGTGAGCAGGATTTCTTGTACGAAACCAATAATCTAGCAGTGAATAATCTCAAAAAACTGGGCTTTGATGTGACCTATAGCCATAGCGCTGGAACTCACGAGTGGTATTATTGGGAAAAACAATTGGAACGGTTTTTAGCAACCCTACCAATTGATTTCAAATTAGAAGAGAGATTGTCATAATTTAGTTTTCTTTCAGCTTGTTTTAGTAAAATAGACTTTATTTGCTAGAAAGGTGGAGAGACATGCGCTGGATTTTTCGTTTGATAGGGGCTTTCTTTTCTTTTGTGTGGCGCTTGTTTTGGCGCCTGGTTTGGATAGTCGTGCTCTTATGTGCTCTTGCTTTCGGACTTCTATGGTATCTGAACGGGGATTTTCAAGGAGCGCTAAAGCAAGCAGAACGGTCAGTAAAGATTGGTCAACAAAGTATCGACCAATGGGAAAAAACAGGGCAACTGCCTAAGTTGAATCAGACAGATAGCCACCAACACTCTGAAGGAAGGTGGCCGCAGGCTTCTGCTCGTATTTACCTAGATCCCCAGATGGATTCACGCTTTCAAGAGGCTTATGTAGAAGCAATCCAGAATTGGAATCAAACTGGTGCTTTTAAGTTTGAACTGGTGATTGAGGCCAGCACGGCGGATATCTTGGCTACTGAGATGAATGACGGAGGCACTCCTGTGGCAGGAGAGGCGGAAAGTCAGACCAATCTCTTGACGGGTCAATTCTTGTCTGTAACGGTGCGCCTGAATCATTACTATTTGTCCAATCCAAACTATGGCTATTCCTATGAGCGCATTGTCCATACAGCAGAACATGAGTTGGGGCATGCGATTGGCTTGGACCATACAGATGAGAAGTCTGTCATGCAACCTGCGGGTTCTTTTTATGGTATCCAGGAAGAGGATGTCGAAAGACTTCGAAAAATATATGAGACCAATGAGTAGGGAGGCTATCTTTCCCTACTTTTTTGCTATAATGGAACTATGAATAACTTGATTAAATCAAAACTAGAGCTCTTGCCGACCAGCCCTGGTTGCTACATTCACAAGGATAAAAACGGTACGATTATCTATGTAGGAAAGGCTAAAAATCTGCGTAATCGCGTGAGGTCTTATTTCCGCGGAAGTCATGATACCAAAACAGAGGCTCTGGTATCTGAAATTGTGGATTTTGAATTTATCGTTACGGAGTCTAATATTGAGGCGCTTCTCCTAGAAATCAACCTGATCAAGGAGAATAAGCCTAAATACAATATCATGCTCAAGGATGATAAGTCCTATCCATTCATCAAAATCACCAATGAGCGCTATCCTCGTTTGATTATCACCCGTCAGGTCAAGAAGGACGGCGGTCTTTACTTTGGTCCTTATCCAGATGTGGGGGCAGCTAATGAAATCAAGCGGTTGCTGGATCGGATTTTTCCATTTCGTAAGTGTACCAATCCGCCGTCTAAGGTCTGTTTTTATTACCATATCGGCCAGTGTATGGCCCACACTATCTGTAAGAAGGATGAGGTCTACTTCAAGTCTATGGCTCAGGAAGTTTCTGACTTCTTAAAAGGACAGGACGACAAAATCATCGATGATCTTAAGGGTAAGATGGCGGCGGCAGCCCAAACTATGGAATTTGAGCGTGCAGCGGAATACCGTGACCTGATTCAGGCCATTGGAACGCTTCGGACCAAGCAACGGGTTATGGCCAAAGATCTTCAAAATCGGGATGTCTTTGGCTACTATGTGGACAAGGGTTGGATGTGTGTTCAGGTTTTCTTTGTTCGTCAAGGCAAGCTCATTGAGCGTGATGTCAATCTTTTCCCCTATTACAACGATCCGGATGAGGACTTCTTGACCTATGTAGGACAATTCTATCAAGAAAAATCTCATCTAGTTCCCAATGAGGTACTGATTCCGCAGGATATTGACGAAGAAGCGGTCAATGTCTTGGTGGATACCAAGATTGTCAAGCCCCAGCGTGGAGAGAAAAAGCAGCTGGTCAATCTGGCTATAAAGAATGCTCGAGTTAGCCTAGAGCAGAAATTCAACCTGCTAGAGAAATCTGTCGAAAAGACACAAGGAGCTATTGAAAATCTAGGTCGTTTGCTTCAAATACCGACCCCAGTCCGCATCGAATCCTTCGATAACTCTAATATCATGGGGACCAGTCCTGTTTCAGCCATGGTTGTCTTTGTCAACGGAAAACCTAGTAAGAAGGATTACCGTAAGTATAAAATCAAGACCGTAGTCGGGCCAGACGACTATGCGAGTATGAGAGAAGTCATTCGCAGGCGCTATGGTCGAGTTCAACGTGACGGTTTGACTCCTCCAGATTTGATTGTCATCGATGGGGGACAAGGTCAAGTCAATATCGCCAAACAAGTCATACAAGAGGAACTGGGTTTGGATATCCCCATTGCAGGTCTGCAAAAGAATGATAAGCACCAAACCCATGAATTGCTCTTTGGAGATCCGCTTGAGGTGGTGGAGTTATGTCGAAATTCTCAGGAATTTTTCCTCCTCCAACGCATTCAAGATGAGGTGCACCGCTTTGCTATCGCTTTCCACCGCCAACTGCGCTCCAAAAATTCCTTTTCATCACAACTAGATGGAATTGAAGGGCTGGGGCCTAAACGTAAGCAAAATATCATGAAGCATTTCAAGTCTCTGACTAAAATCAAGGAAGCTAGTGTGGATGAGATTGTCGAAGTTGGGGTGCCAAGAGCAGTAGCAGAGGCTGTGCAAATAAAGTTGAACCCGCAGGAAGAAGAGGAATTAGCTCAAGTAGCGGAAAAACAAGTAGATTACCAAACAGAAGGAGAACACAATGAATCATAAAATCGCAATTTTATCAGATATTCATGGCAATACAACTGCCCTAGAAGCAGTGATTGCAGATGCTAAAAACCAAGGAGTCAGTGAATACTGGCTTCTGGGAGATATTTTTCTTCCCGGTCCTGGTGCAAATGACTTGGTCGCTCTGTTAAAGGACCTTTCTATCACAGCCAGTGTTCGAGGCAATTGGGATGATTGTGTCCTTGAGGCCTTGGATGGTGAATATGGTTTGGAACATCCACAAGAAATCCAATCAATGCGAATGACCCAGTTTTTGATGGAGCGAATGGATCCTGCAACGATTGTATGGCTACGAAACTTGCCTTTGCTGGAAAAGAAAGAAGTTGATGGGCTGCGCTTTTCTATCTCTCATAATTTACCTTACAAAAACTATGGTGGGGACCTACTGGTTGGGAATGATACAGATAAATTTGATCAACTACTAGATGAGGAAACCGACGTGGCAATCTATGGTCATGTCCACAAGCAGTTGCTTCGCTACGGCAGTCAAGGGCAACAAATCATCAATCCAGGGTCGATTGGCATGCCCTATTTTGATTGGGAGGCGTTAAAAAATCACCGTGCTCAGTATGCCGTGATAGAAGTTGAAGATGGGGAATTACTCAATATCCAATTTCGTAAAGTTGCTTATGATTACGAAGCTGAGTTAGAATTGGCCAAGTCCAAGGGACTTCCCTTTATCGAAATGTATGAAGAGCTACGAAGAGAAGACAACTATCAGGGGCACAATCTGGAACTATTAGCAAGCTTAATAGAAAAGCATGGGTATGTAGAAGATGTGAAGAATTTTTTTGATTTTTTGTAAAAGTTTCCTAAAATAACCAATGCAAACTAAAAACGATTGGCTGGCCCAATCGTTTTTAGTATATCTTACTGTAACTGAGATTGATCTGGGAGATAAGAACCACCTAGATAGGTATTGCTGAGTTTTTCAAGGGTTCCATCTTGGTAGAGTTCTTTGAGCGCTTTATCAAATTTCTCTTTAAACTCCTTTTGGTCGCTTGAGAAAACGATATAGTTGTTGGGGCTATCGGCAGAAGGTAAGTCAACGACTGATAGATCTAAGCCACTGTCCTTGATAATTTTTTGAACGGATACTTTGTCAAAAACTAGAAAATCAAACTCTCCGTTAGCAAGGTCTAGGATTCGTTTGCCGATATCTTCACCAGAAAAATCTATAGTAGCGGGATTGTCAGTGTGTTTCTGATTCCAGTTATTGATGAATTGAGCGTTTGAAGTTCCGGTATCCTCTTGAGTTGTTTTGCCAGCGATTTGGTCAAGTGAAGTCAGAGGATTTTTCTTGTTGCTGACAAGGACGAGGGGATTATTCGAAATTGGAAGTGAGTAAAGGTATTTTTCAGCACGCTCTTTTGTGTAACTCAAGTTATTGGCTGCGGCTTGATAGTGACCAGAATCAAGTCCTGGGAAGATACTCTCCCAGGCAGTTCTTTGGAATTGAATCTCGTAGTCGCTGAGTTTTTCATCCACTGCTTTTAGAACTTCGATATCGAAGCCTGTCAGATTGCCCTTGTCTTCGTAGTCAAATGGTGGCACATCGCCAGCTGTAGCAACGACGATTGTCTTTTGAGAGCTGGTTTCTTTAGGTGTAGCTTGATTTCCACAGGCAACCAAAAATGGTAAGATGGCTAATAATAGGCTAAATTTTTTCATAATGTCTCCATTCAAATGTAAAGTTATCTGCTAGTTTATCAGAAATGTTCCTGATGAACCAATATATATTTTTTATGGCTGTAATAAAAAATCTTAAACATAAAAAACATCTGTAAGCTCTTTCAAAATATGGTAGAATGGAAGCAGTAGAATTAGAAAAGGAAATCGCGAGTGAACTATGCTAATCTTGAATTCAATGCACAAGACCAGAGCGACTATTGGTCCTATACTATAAGGTAATTCAGACCAAGTTGCTTTATAGAATAATATAAGGAGGTGTGTTCATGAATAGGCACAAAAAATGGGGTATTATTGCTTTAGTAATCTGTATTATAGGAGGAATTGTAATGTTTAGTTTAAATCACCAAAAAGAAAAAACGTTGGAAGAGAAAATGAGAATCGAACAGGATAGGATGGCACTATTTGTGGTTAATAGAGTAAAATTAAAAACACAGAATCCGATTGAAACTATAGAATTTATAGAATTCAGAAAAAATGAAACAATAGGAACCTGGCGAATAACACTTGTAATCAATGGAATGGCAACAATATCCCTATCAGAGGATGCTTTTGGGGATGTTATACGAACATCTGGATATTATTTAGAAGACATGTCTGTTGACGAGACGGATGTTCCCTATACAAAGACAATTGATAATATAAAAATTAGTTATCTAATCTAATAGTAGTATAGAGATGAGATATGATATAATAAACGGAGATGGATTGAGAGGAAATTATGGTTAAAATAAGCAATAATATATTAGGAATAGTCTATGTCATTTCTTATCTATGTCTTCTTTATTGTCTCTGGTTGTGGAATGGTCCAACGTTTCTTTTTTTGACATTTATTTTCTGGGGTCTTCCCTTGTTGATAATAATCCTTCCCTTATTAGGTATATGGATATTTACAAACTTGAAATCCTTGGTTTTGATTGGTTATGTGGCAAGTTTATTGAACAGTTATTATCTTTATTTGGTTCTTAGAAACTTTCATTTGGAGAGGATTACTGATACAGCAGGACATAAAATTCCATTATCACCGTGGTTATCTGTTGCAATTATTGTGGTTGATTGTTTGTTTTTATCAGTAGCTACATTGGGATTTTATAAAAACTTCATCTTACCTTTCTTTAAAAAGAATGACATAGACAAGGAGTTACTATGAAAAAACGAATCAAAATGAGTATCATCACTTTAGTAATCTGTATCATAGGAGGAATTGTAATGTTTAGTTTGAATCAACAAAAAGAAAAAACGCTGGAAGAGAAAATGAGAATCGAACAGGATAGGGTAGCACTATTTGTAGTTAATAGAGTAAAATTAAAAACACAGAATCCGATTGAAACTATAGAATTTATAGAATTCAGAAAAAATGAAATAACAGGAACCTGGCGAATAACACTTGTAATCAATGGAGTGGCAACGATATCCCTATCAGAGGATGCTTTTGGTGATGTTATACGGACATCGGGATATTATTTAGAAGACATGTCTGTTGACGAGACGGATGTTCCTTATACAAAGACAAT
The DNA here is from genome assembly GCF_003942865.1 of Streptococcus mitis. GTDB lineage: Bacteria > Bacillota > Bacilli > Lactobacillales > Streptococcaceae > Streptococcus > Streptococcus mitis_BI. The sequence goes on from NZ_RJNZ01000003.1 coordinate 117,752, forward strand.
TGATAATATAAAAATTAGCTATCTAGGGGAAACTAAGGATGACGACTGAGAGAGATTTTAGATATATTGTTGATGATGTTTATGCTGTAGATTCTCTTAAAGTGAAAGTTCCTTTAAAAGAAGGGGCAATAGTAGCACAAGGGAAATTTAAAATTATAACACCTCCTGTTGACAACACTTCCAATGGTATGCAGGCGATGGCGGTTGCTCCTGTGGATAAAAATGGGAATGTGGATTATAGTCATGTGGTGATTGCTTATGCAGGGACGAATAAAGACGATCTGCTTGACATCCAAACAGATATCCAATCAATAGGATTTGGTGATAGACGGATGTTGTCGGATTCGAAAACAAAGACATTTAGAAAATCTCAATTTCAAACGGCTCTGAGTTTTGCAGAAGAAATCGAAAAAACGTATCCCTCTGCTAAAATCACAACTGCGGGGCATTCGCTTGGAGAGTCTCTGGCTATGTATGTCGCTTTAAAGCGAGGTTATGCCAATGTTAATTAAAATAGCTGTTTATATTATACTATAAGGTAATTCAGACCAAGTTGCTTTATAGAATAATATAAGGAGGTGTGTTCATGAATAGGCACAAAAAATGGGGTATTATTGCTTTAGTAATCTGTATTATAGGAGGAATTGTAATGTTTAGTTTGAATCACCAAAAAGAAAAAACATTGGAAGAGAAAATGAGAATCGAACAGGATAGGATGGCGTTATACTTAGTTAATCATTACGAAGGAGTTCGCATGGTGGAATTCGAATCTTTCTCTAAGGATAATATGACAGGGACATGGAGTGGTGATGCGCTTGTTAATGATAAGTACTATGTTAGATTCACATTATGGAATCTAGGTGGTGAAATTAGTATGTCCCAACTAACATCTAGAAATTCAGGCGAAGTTTTAGAGAAGAGAAAACAGATTGATAGTAAATCAGACTTGGACATAGATGTAAAGTATGGTAAAGTAAAATGATAACTGAAAAAGATTATAGATATATTGCTGATGACGTTTATAAAGTGGATGCTCTAAAGGTGAGTAGACCTTATAGTAAGGATGATTTAGTTGCAAACGATCGGTTTAAAGTAATCTCTAACCCCATAGACAACACCTCCAACGGTATGCAGGCGATGGCGGTTGCTCCTGTGGATAAAAATGGGAATGTGGATTATAGCCATGTAGTGATTTCCTATGCAGGGACGAATAAAGATGATCGACTTGACATCCAAACAGATATCCAATCAATAGGATTTGGTGATAGACAGGTATTGTCGGATTTGAAAACAAAGACATTTAGAAAATCTCAATTTCAAACGGCTCTGAGTTTTGCGGAAGAAATTGAAAAAACTTATCCCTCTGCTAAAATTACAACTGCGGGGCATTCGCTTGGAGAGTCTCTGGCTATGTATGTTGCTTTAAAGCGAGGTTATGCCAATGTTGGGTACAACGGACCAGATATTCATAACTTGATTTCAAAAGAAGAAATCAAGTACATGCAAGAACATCCAGAACAATTTCGCAATTACCGTCATAAGTATGATGTTATTGGCAATATTACGGGAAATACGACTCAAACAGCTATATTTCCCTACATCTACCCTGCAAAAGATAACTGGGGTAACAAGTTAGAATATCATAACTTGTCCCAGTGGCGATTTGATGAGAATGGCCAGTTAGTTGATTTGGATGGAAAACGTGTCACAAATCTCAAAGTAACAGCGCTAGCAGCAGCAACAGCAGGTATGTACCGCTACCAAAAAATCAAAAGCTACCTCTCGGTAGATGGTTTGTCAAGTAGGGAAGAGATATACTTGGATAGCTTGCAGGGAATGGCTCTAGGGGAAGGAATGGCTAATGCAGCTCGAGCTGGTGCAGACGACGTCAAGCACCTTCAAGAGGAGGTGGTGTCAAAAGCACAAGAACTATGGAATCAGCTTGACTTTAGTAGTTTCCGATACCTGAGTTATGATGAAGTCCTATCGACTTTTGCGTCTGCGGGTGTGACTCAGGCTACGATTGTCGGTTCAGTTGAGCAAGATTTTGAGCAAATGAACCAAAAAGCTGAAAAACTAGCCACAGAATTTGATACCCTTAATCAACAGATTATCCAAGTCATTGAGAATAAACTAGCTACAGATAAGGAATTGGCAGGAGAATTTAGAAAATGGAACAGTCGGATTTAGTCTTCCAGAAGTTAAAAGCAAAAGAAAAAGAGTATTATGATTTGGAAGATGAGTATCTAAAGCAGAAAGCAACTTTTACGAATCAACGCAATGAACTCTATGAACGTCGAGACCGCCTTGCCCGAATCGTCGATGACGAAGCTAGCAAGATGACTACTTTTCTTCAAAAAGGACAATATAGTTACCAAGATGGAGAACAGTTTTATAGGAGTTTACAACAATTGATGGAGGATTCTCAGTTTGCGTGCAGGCGTAGAGAAGATGAATTGCAGTATCAAGAGGATTTGTTAAACAGAGATTATCGTAAAAAGCAAGATGAGTTAGAACAGACAATCGGAGATTTAAGGAGGTCATATGCTCGCGCCATTAAATGAATATTATACAGATGAAGAATATGAATTTGCTTTACGTCAGATGTATCGTATGATGGAGAGGAACAGAATCTATACAATGGCGACAGTAATCCTAAAGGAAAAAAATTCTTTGCAAACAGATTATAAAGAAAAAGTGAGAGAAAGTGCGGAGGAGACAAAAGTCGCTATTGGGAAAATAAAATCACAGATGGATACGGCTATAAAAGGTCAGGTAAAGAAAAAGTTGGAAGAAGTGACAACGGAGAAGCTATCTCAGTATGATTCCATTTGCTAATTTTATAGTGAGTAACTAGAATAATTGCTACAAACTGCATAGAGCAGTTTTTTTGCTATTACTTTTCCTATGAAAAATCCCTGCAAGCTCTTTCAAAATATGGTAAAATGGAAGCAGTAGAATTAGAAAAGGAAATCGATTATGAAATTTCTTGAATTAAATAAAAAACGTCATGCGACCAAGCATTTCACTGATAAGCCAGTGGATCCCAAAGATGTGCGTACGGCTATCGAAATTGCAACCTTGGCACCAAGTGCCCACAACAGCCAGCCTTGGAAATTTGTGGTGGTTCGTGAGAAAAATGCTGAACTGGCAAAGTTGGCTTACGGTTCAAACTTTGAACAGGTATCATCAGCACCTGTAACTATTGCCTTGTTTACAGACACAGATTTGGCTAAACGTGCTCGTAAGATTGCCCGAGTTGGTGGTGCTAACAATTTCTCAGAAGAACAACTTCAATACTTTATGAAAAATTTGCCTGCCGAGTTTGTGCGTTACAGTGAGCAACAAGTCAGCGACTACCTAGCCCTCAATGCAGGTTTGGTTGCTATGAACTTGGTTTTGACAAATCAAAAGTCAACGAAGTTTTGGAAATCGAAGACCGCTTCCGCCCAGAACTCTTGATTACAGTGGGATACACAGACGAAAAATTGGAACCAAGTTACCGCTTGCCAGTAGATGAAATCATCGAGAAAAGATAGAAAGAAGAAAAAATGACAGCAATTGATTTTACAACAGAAGTAGAAAAACGCAAAGAAGACCTCTTGGCTGACTTGTTTAGCCTTTTGGAAATCAACTCAGAACGAGATGATAGCAAGGTTGATGCTGAGCATCCATTCGGACCTGGGCCGGTAAAAGCTTTGGAGAAATTCCTTGAAATTGCAGACCGTGATGGCTACCCAACTAAAAATGTTGATAACTATGCAGGACATTTTGAGTTTGGTGAAGGAGAAGAAGTTCTCGGAATCTTTGCCCACATGGACGTGGTGCCAGCTGGTAGCGGTTGGGACACAGACCCTTACACACCAACTATCAAAGATGGTCGCCTTTATGCGCGTGGGGCTTCGGACGACAAGGGGCCTACAACAGCTTGTTACTATGGTTTGAAAATCATCAAAGAATTGGGCCTTCCAACTTCTAAGAAGGTTCGTTTTATTGTTGGAACGGACGAAGAATCAGGCTGGGCAGACATGGACTACTATTTTGAGCACGTAGGACTTGCAAAACCAGACTTCGGTTTCTCTCCTGATGCTGAATTCCCTATCATCAATGGTGAAAAAGGAAACATCACAGAATACCTTCACTTTGCCGGTGAAAATACAGGTGCTGCCCGTCTTCACAGCTTCACAGGTGGTTTACGTGAAAACATGGTGCCTGAATCAGCAACAGCAGTTGTTTCAGGTGACTTGGCTGACTTGCAAGCCAAACTAGATGCCTTTGTTGCAGAACACAAACTCAGAGGAGAAATTCAAGAAGAAGCTGGCCAATACAAGGTGACCATCATTGGTAAATCAGCCCATGGTGCCATGCCTGCTTCAGGTGTTAATGGTGCAACTTACCTTGCCCTCTTCCTCAGCCAGTTTGACTTTGCTGGACCAGCCAAAGATTATCTTGATATTGCTGGGAAAATTCTTTTGAACGACCATGAGGGTGAAAATCTCAAGATTGCCCATGTGGATGAAAAGATGGGTGCCCTTTCTATGAATGCGGGTGTCTTCCGCTTCGATGAAGCAAGTGCTGATAATACCATTGCCCTTAATATCCGCTATCCAAAAGGAACAAGCCCAGAGCAAATCAAGTCAATCCTTGAAAACTTGTCAGTTGCTTCTGTTAGCCTTTCTGAGCACGGGCATACCCCTCACTATGTGCCAATGGAAGATCCACTTGTGCAAACCTTGTTGAATGTCTATGAAAAACAAACTGGCCTTAAAGGTCACGAGCAAGTTATCGGTGGTGGAACCTTTGGTCGTTTGCTCGAACGCGGAGTTGCCTACGGTGCCATGTTCCCAGACTCAATTGACACCATGCACCAAGCCAATGAATTTATCGCCTTGGACGATCTCTTCCGAGCTGCAGCAATCTATGCCGAAGCTATTTATGAATTGATCAAATAAAACGATAGAAGTCTGAGATTGTATGCTTAGACTTCTTTTTGGAGGGAAAGTAGATGTCTCAAATCGAAAGAATCAAGCAAGCCATTATGGCGGATCCGCAGAATGCTACCTATACAAAGCGTGGCATCGAGCCTCTCTTTGCAGCGCCAAAGACTGCTCGCATCAATATCATCGGTCAAGCGCCTGGTCTTAAAACCCAAGAAGCAGGCCTTTACTGGAAAGATAAGAGTGGTGACCGCTTGCGCGACTGGCTAGGTGTGGATGAAGATACCTTTTACAATTCAGGTTATTTTGCTGTTCTGCCTATGGATTTTTACTTTCCAGGACATGGTAAGTCAGGAGACTTACCACCGCGAGCAGATTTTGCAGAAAAATGGCATCCACAGCTCTTGAAAGAATTACCCGATATCCAGTTGACCCTCTTGATTGGCCAATATGCCCAGGCCTACTATTTAAAGGAGAAAATCAGTGGCAAGGTGACAGAACGGGTAAAACACTACCAGAACTACTTGCCAACCTATTTTCCACTGGTACACCCCTCGCCTCGAAATCAAATCTGGATGGCCAAAAATCCTTGGTTTGAGGCAGAAGTGGTGCCAGATTTGAAAAAAAGAATTAAAACCATTTTATAGTCAATGAAAATCAAAGAGCAAACTAGGAAGCTAGCCGCAGGCTGTACTTGAGTACGGCAAGGTGAAGCTGACGTGGTTTGAAGAGATTTTCGAAGAGTATAAACATTAGAATTTTCTCCTACTTGGTGTGGACTGGGTAGGAGAATTTTATTTTTAGACAATTCTCATTTTTAAGAATCTTGAAAACATTCAATATTTACTTCGTGAAGCTTTTTTCATACTCCTATTCATGATATACTAGGTCAGTATTTTATAAATATGAAGGAGATTTTCATGGCTAAAAAAGGTGCCCTAACAGGTTTACTCCTGTTTGGAATATTTTTTGGTGCGGGGAACTTGATTTTTCCGCCTTCTCTAGGTGCTCTATCTGGAGAACATTTTCTTCCTGCCATCGCAGGTTTTGTCTTTTCAGGTGTCGGTATCGCCGTCTTGACTCTTATTATTGGAACGCTAAATCCTAAAGGATATATCTACGAGATTTCAACAAAGATAGCGCCTTGGTTTGCGACTCTTTACCTCTCAGTTCTTTACTTGTCAATCGGTCCATTCTTTGCTATTCCACGTACTGCTACAACAGCTTACGAAGTAGGGATTAGCCCTCTTTTGTCGGATACAAATAAAGGTCTTGGCTTGATTGTCTTTACGGTTCTGTATTTTGCAGCGGCTTATTTAATCTCGCTTAATCCATCAAAAATCTTGGACCGTATCGGCCGTATCTTAACACCAGTTTTTGCGATTTTGATTGTCATCTTGGTTGTTCTAGGAGCTTTTAAATACGGTGGAACAAGTCCTCAAGCTGCTTCAGCTGCTTATCAAGCTTCTGCTTTTGGTACAGGATTCCTAGAAGGTTACAATACCTTGGACGCCCTTGCTTCAGTTGCCTTCAGTGTAATCGCAGTTCAAACCTTGAAACAACTTGGGTTTTCAAGTAAGAAAGAATACATTTCAACTATTTGGGTTGTTGGTATCGTTGTTGCCCTTGCCTTCAGTGCTCTTTATATCGGTTTAGGTTTCCTTGGAAATCATTTCCCAGTACCAGCTGAAGCTATGAAGGGTGGAACACCAGGTGTTTACATCTTGTCACAAGCCACTCAAGAAATTTTTGGCTCAACAGCTCAACTCTTCCTTGCAGCTATGGTTACCGTAACCTGCTTCACAACAACAGTTGGACTGATTGTGTCAACAGCTGAGTTCTTTAATGAGCGTTTCCCACAAATCAGCTATAAGGTTTATGCGACAGCCTTTACCTTGATTGGATTTGCCATTGCCAATTTGGGTCTTGATGCGATTATCAAGTACTCCATTCCAGTACTGGTTATCTTGTACCCAATCACGATTGCCATCGTTATGATTGTCATTGTCAACAAATTTGTTGCCCTTTCAAAACCGGGTATGCAGTTGACAATTGCTGTGGTTACAGCTATTGCCATTGCAAGCGTATTAGGAAGCTCATTTAAGGTTGAGTTTCTTGCAAATCTTGTCAACGCTCTTCCTTTTGCCAAGGCATCTCTTCCATGGTTGATGCCAGCTATTGTCGGAATCTTGCTCTCATTGGTTCTACCAAACAAGCAAGAAAGCGATGTTTTTGAAATGGAATAATCATTAAAATCACTTTTGTAGCCAAGTCTACAGGAGTGATTTTCTTTTTTATCCGATGATAAATGTGTTATAATAGGTAGCAAAAGAGGTGAAGAAATGAATCAAACAGTAGAATATATTAAAGAACTGACAGCCATTGCGTCGCCAACTGGCTTCACTCGTGAGATTTCGGACTATTTAGTCAAGACTTTAGAAGGTTTTGGTTACCAGCCGGTTCGCACAGCTAAGGGCGGTGTCAATGTGACCATCAAAGGTCAAAATGATGAAGAGCATCGCTATGTGACTGCCCATGTAGATACGCTGGGTGCTATTGTCCGTGCTGTCAAATCAGATGGTCGTCTCAAATTGGACCGTATCGGTGGCTTTCCTTGGAACATGATTGAAGGAGAAAACTGTACCGTTCATGTGGCTAGCACAGGTGAAAAAGTATCAGGAACCATCCTTATCCACCAGACCTCTTGCCATGTCTACAAGGATGCAGGAACTGCAGAACGCACGCAAGACAATATGGAAGTGCGTTTGGATGCAAAAGTAACCAGTGAAAAAGAAACTCGTGCTCTTGGTATTGAGGTCGGTGATTTTATCAGCTTTGACCCACGAACTGTCGTGACAGAGACAGGTTTTATCAAGTCTCGTCATTTGGACGATAAGGTCAGCGCAGCGATTTTGCTTAATCTGCTTCGTATTTATAAGGAAGAGAAGATTGAATTGCCCGTAACAACCCATTTTGCTTTTTCAGTCTTTGAAGAAGTGGGGCATGGGGCTAACTCTAATATTCCTGCTCAGGTGGTAGAATATCTGGCTGTGGATATGGGAGCTATGGGAGATGACCAGCAAACAGACGAATATACAGTGTCTATTTGTGTCAAGGATGCTTCTGGACCTTATCACTATGACTTCCGTCAACATTTGGTTGCTTTGGCTAAAGATCAAGATATTCCATTTAAGCTGGATATCTATCCATTTTATGGTTCGGACGCTTCAGCAGCTATGTCTGCAGGGGCAGAAGTCAAACACGCCCTTCTCGGTGCTGGTATCGAGTCTAGTCATTCTTATGAGCGAACTCATATTGACTCGGTGGTCGCAACGGAGCGTATGGTTGATGCTTATCTTAAGAGCGCATTGGTAGACTAATATGTGTTTGATTTGCCAGAGAATTGCGCTCATCAAGAAGGGAGCAAATCCCTATTTTGTCAAAGAGTTGGAAACAGGCTATCTTGTGATTGGAGACCATCAGTATTTTGCAGGCTATAGCCTCTTTCTAGCCAAGGAACATGTCACCGAATTGCACCATTTGAAAAAGGAGACAAGACTCCATTTTCTAGAAGAAATGAGTGTGGTCCAAGAGGCGGTTGCTAAGGCATTTACTGCAGAGAAAATGAATATCGAACTGCTGGGAAATGGCGATGCACATCTTCATTGGCATCTGTTTCCTAGACGAACAGGTGACATGAATGGCCATGGTCTCAAGGGACGTGGTCCAGTTTGGTGGGTTCCCTTTGAAGAAATGACAGCAGAAACATACCAAGTAAAAACGGATGAGATTAAACAATTAGTCGAATGTTTATCGTCAGAAGTAGATAAATTATTAGAAATAAAGGAGTAGAAATGAAAAAAAGATACCTTATCTTGACAGCTTTGCTAGCCTTGAGTCTAGCAGCTTGTTCACAAGAAAAAGCAAAAAATGAAGATGGTGCAGCTAAGACAGAACAAACAGCTAAAGCTGATGGAACAGTCGGAATTAAGTCTCAAGAAGCCACCCAGAAAAAAGCAGAAGTGGTCAATAAAGGAGACTACTACAGTATCCAAGGGAAATACGATGAAATCATCGTAGCAAATAAACACTATCCATTGTCGAAAGACTACAATCCAGGGGAAAATCCAACAGCCAAGGCTGAGTTGGTCAAACTCATAAAGGCTATGCAAGAGGCAGGTTTCCCAATCAGTGACCATTACAGTGGTTTTAGAAGTTATGAAACTCAGACAAAGCTCTACCAAGATTATGTCAACCAAGATGGGAAGGCAGCAGCTGACCGTTACTCTGCTCGTCCCGGTTACAGTGAACACCAAACTGGCTTGGCCTTTGATGTTATTGGGACTGATGGTGATTTAGTAACAGAAGAAAAAGCGGCTCAATGGCTTTTGGACCATGCGGCTGATTATGGCTTTGTTGTCCGTTATCTCAAAGGTAAGGAAAAAGAAACCGGTTATATGGCTGAAGAATGGCACCTTCGTTATGTCGGAAAAGAAGCAAAAGAAATTGCTGAGAGTGGTCTCAGTTTGGAAGAATACTACGGCTTTGAAGGCGGAGATTACGTCGATTAAAAAATAAACTTTTCTCTTGCAATTCTAGATAAATAGTGTATAATAGATGGGTATGTGAAAAGCATACTTGTGGGAGGTAAAAATCTCTAATTACCGCCAAAACCACAAAGGAGGATTTAAAAATGGCTAAAAAAGTCGAAAAACTTGTAAAATTGCAAATCCCTGCTGGTAAAGCTACACCAGCTCCACCGGTTGGACCTGCTCTTGGTCAAGCTGGTATCAACATCATGGGATTCACAAAAGAGTTCAACGCTCGTACAGCTGACCAAGCTGGTATGATCATTCCAGTTGTTATCTCAGTTTACGAAGATAAATCATTTACTTTCATCACTAAAACACCACCAGCTGCTGTTCTTTTGAAAAAAGCTGCAGGTGTTGAAAAAGGATCAGGTACACCGAACAAAACTAAAGTTGCTACAGTTACTCGTGCACAAGTACAAGAAATTGCAGAAACTAAGATGCCAGATTTGAACGCAGCAAACGTAGAGTCTGCAATGCGTATGATCGAAGGTACTGCTCGTTCTATGGGATTCACTGTTGTTGACTAATCAATAACACAGTAGAAAATCTCACAGCAGTCTATTAGTTGCTTTTCATACTAGGCAAGTGACTGAAGCTTGTACTTGGGTACAGCAAGGGAGCTTAACGAAGTAGGAAAAGAAAAATAATAGACTGAAAACCCGCAAGACTTCATCATTTCGAGAAGTGACGTGGGAGATGAAAATCGATTGAACCACTTACAAGGAGAATAGAAAATGGCTAAAAAAAGCAAACAACTTCGTGCTGCTCTTGAGAAAATCGACAGCACAAAAGCATACAGCGTAGAAGAAGCTGTAGCACTTGCAAAAGAAACTAACTTTGCAAAATTTGACGCAACTGTAGAAGTTGCTTACAACTTGAACATCGACGTTAAAAAAGCTGACCAACAAATCCGTGGAGCAATGGTATTGCCAAACGGTACTGGTAAAACTTCACGTGTTCTTGTTTTCGCACGTGGTGCAAAAGCTGAAGAAGCAAAAGCTGCTGGTGCAGACTTTGTTGGTGAAGATGACCTTGTTGCTAAAATCAACGATGGTTGGTTGGACTTCGACGTAGTTATCGCTACACCTGACATGATGGCTCTTGTTGGACGTCTTGGACGTGTTCTTGGACCACGTAACTTGATGCCAAACCCTAAAACTGGTACTGTAACTATGGATGTTGCTAAAGCAGTTGAAGAGTCTAAAGGTGGTAAAATCACTTACCGTGCAGACCGTGCAGGTAACGTTCAAGCTATCATCGGTAAAGTATCATTTGAAGCTGAAAAATTGGTTGAAAACTTCAAAGCTTTCAACGAAACAATCCAAAAAGCAAAACCAGCTACAGCTAAAGGAACTTACGTAACAAACTTGACTATCACAACTACTCAAGGTGTTGGTATCAAAGTTGATGTAAACTCACTTTAATTTATAGTTTATAAAAGATGACGAGTGCGAAAGTACTCGTTTTTTTAGGTGCGACGAACATTCCGTTCATCTGAGGTGTAAGTCCTCTGCGGGGATCATATACTAGTAAACCCAAAAGTGATTCCCAAGTCTAACTATTGTGAGTAGCTGATCGAACGGCATTAGGATAGATTGTTTAAGTCTGACGCTGGAAATAAGAATCGGCAGAGAAAGAGATAGAGAAATATTGGCTATACGAATAGGCACGTGATAGTAAAGCGTATATAGCGGATAAGGAGGCCAGCAACTCTAAAGTACAAATATGTAGTCGTAACCTATATGCGTAAACTACGTGAGTAATTGAATTCGAACTAGAGATGTGATTAATAGATTTATGCTATAGTCATGGCAGATTGTATACTTTTGATTCTAGTTTATCAAATAATAGATTAGAATTGTCAGATAATATAATTTTATGTTATAATGAAGAAAAAACAGAGGTGTTCAAATGTCAGAAGCAGGTCATAAGTTTTTAGCAAAATTGGGGAAAAAACGCTTACGTCCAGGTGGAAAACGTGCCACAGATTGGTTAATTGCAGAAGGAAGATTTTCAAAAGAAAAGAGAATACTAGAGGTTGCGTGTAATAGGGGAACTACAGCAATTGAGTTGGCACAGCGTTTTGGTTGTAAGATAACTGCTGTTGATATGGATGCTCAAGCTTTAGAAGTGGCTAAAAAATCTGCTGAAACGGCAGGTGTTGGTCATTTGATCAGGTTTGAAAGAGCAAATGCAATGAAACTTCCTTATGAAGATGCTAGTTTTGATATTGTTATAAACGAAGCTATGCTGACTATGCAAGCCGATCAAGCTAAGAAAAAATGTGTAATGGAGTATCTAAGGGTTTTAAAACCTGAAGGTCTTCTTTTGACACATGATGTGCTTCTTAAGGAAGCTAAAGAGTCTATCAGACAGGAATTGTCACAAGCAATTCATGTAAATGTAGGTCCTTTAACTCAAGATGGTTGGGAACAGGTGATGATAGAATCAGGTTATCGTGATGTGAAAGTATTGACTGGTGAAATGACATTAATGAAATTATCGGGTATGATTTATGACGAAGGTTGGCTAGGAACGTTGAAAATTTGTGTAAATGCTTGTAAAAAGGAGAATAGAAAGCAGTTTTTAACTATGTATAAAATGTTTAATAAGAATAAAAAGAACTTGGGCTTTATTGCTATGGCTAGTCATAAATCGTCAAATCGTTAGATAATCATTGAAGTTAACTTTTCCTTTTTTCTTTCTTAAAAAATATGCTATAATAGAGAGTAAAAACTTTGAAAGAAAGAAAAAGATGAATTTAAAAGATTACATTGCAACAATTGAAAATTATCCTAAGGAAGGCATCACCTTCCGTGATATTAGTCCTTTGATGGCTGATGGAAATGCCTATAGCTATGCTGTTCGTGAAATTGTTCAGTATGCTACTGACAAGAAAATAGACATGATTGTAGGTCCTGAGGCTCGTGGTTTTATCGTGGGCTGTCCAGTTGCCTTTGAGTTGGGAATTGGTTTTGCACCTGTTCGTAAACCAGGTAAATTGCCACGCGAAGTCATTTCTGCTGACTACGAAAAAGAATACGGTGTTGATACCTTGACTATGCATGCTGATGCCATCAAGCCAGGTCAACGTGTTCTTATTGTAGATGACCTCTTGGCAACAGGTGGAACTGTTAAGGCAACTATCGAGATGATTGAAAAACTTGGTGGTGTTGTAGCAGGTTGTGCCTTCCTTGTTGAATTGGATGAATTGAACGGTCGTGAAAAAATCGGTGACTACGATTACAAAGTTCTTATGCATTATTAATGAAAAACAGTCCCTAGGGCTGTTTTCTCTACATTAGGATATAAAAATAGACTATAGCTAGTTAGAGAAAAAGTATAATTGAAAACTATATCTTCTTGCAGTATAATAAAAGGACTAGGTGTTTGAGATTTGACTTCAAACATATGCAATTATTCCTGAAAGAGTACAGTTAGGAGAGGGTTATGCCGATTCGAATTGATAAAAAATTGCCAGCTGTTGAGATTTTACGGACAGAGAATATCTTTGTCATGGATGATCAACGTGCTGCCCACCAAGATATCCGTCCTTTGAAGATTTTAATTTTAAATCTCATGCCACAGAAAATGGTCACAGAAACCCAGTTGTTACGCCATTTGGCGAATACACCCCTGCAACTGGATATTGATTTTCTCTATATGGAAAGTCACCGTTCTAAGACAACTCGTTCAGAGCACATGGAGACCTTCTATAAAACTTTTCCTGAAGTCAAGGATGAGTATTTTGATGGGATGATAATCACGGGTGCTCCAGTTGAGCATTTACCATTTGAGGAAGTGGACTATTGGGAGGAATTCAGCCAGGTAATCGAGTGGTCCAAGACCCATGTCTATTCGACCCTTCATATCTGCTGGGGTGCTCAGGCTGGTCTTTATCTGCGTTATGGGGTGGAAAAATACCAGATGGACAATAAATTATCAGGTATCTATCCTCAGGATACTTTAAAAGAAGGACACCTTCTCTTTAGAGGCTTTGACGATAGCTACGTTTCCCCTCATTCTCGGCACACGGAGATTTCTAAGGAAGAGGTCTTAAACAAAACCAATCTCGAGATTTTATCAGAAGGGCCACAGGTTGGGGTTTCAATTTTGGCTAGTCGTGATTTGCGAGAAATTTATAGTTTTGGGCATTTGGAATATGACCGTGATACCTTGGCAAAAGAGTATTTTAGAGATCGTGACGCAGGTTTAGATCCACATATTCCAGAAAATTACTTTAAGGATGATGATGTCAACCAGACACCTTGTCTTTGTTGGTCTTCATCAGCAGCCCTCTTTTTCAGTAACTGGGTGAATTATGCGGTGTATCAGGAGACGCCTTTTGACTGGAGAAAAATAGAAGATGATGCATCTGCATTTGGGTATTTATAAGAGGAATTATGACATATTTAGACGCTTTTAAATCAGGGAACTTGGTTTTACCGAGTGCCCTGCTCTTGCATTTTAAGGAACTCTTTCCTTCTAGCGACGATTTTCTGGTCTGGCAATTTTTCTATTTGCAAAATACGACAGGTTTGGATGAAATGTCGCCAAGCCAGATTGCTGAAAGGATTGGTAAGGAAATTTCGGATGTCAATCAGGCTATTTCCAATCTGACGGAGAGGGGACTGCTTCAGTATCGTACTATCGAATTAAATGGCGAAATCGAATTGCTTTTTGATGCTAGTTTGGCATTGCAACGTTTGGATAATTTGCTTGGAGCTGCTCATTCAAGTTCAGACCAGTTGACACCTCAAAATCAGCTTAAGAATTTGGTGGAAACTTTCCAGCAGGAGTTGGGACGCTTGTTGACTCCTTTTGAGATTGAGGATTTGACCAAGACACTAAAGGAAGATGGGACCAGTGTTGACTTGATTAAGGAGGCTCTTCGTGAAGCTGTTTTGAATGGGAAACCAAACTGGAAGTACATTCAGGCGATTTTGAGAAACTGGCGTCATGAAGGTATCAAGAGTGTGGCTCAAATTGAGGCCAAGCGGGCAGAGAGAGAAGCAAGCAATCCTCAGTTGACACAGCTATCGACAGATTTCAGAAATGCTATGGATCTCTGGAAGGATTGATCGTTACAAGTAGGATTGAAATCCGAGTAAGATTTGCAAGCTGTGTATAATTGTGATAAAATAAGTAGAAAATAAATTGAAAAAAGAGGTATGTGAAATGTCACGTAAACCATTTATCGCTGGTAACTGGAAAATGAACAAAAATCCAGAAGAAGCTAAAACATTTGTTGAAGCAGTTGCATCAAAACTTCCTTCATCAGATCTTGTTGAAGCAGGTATCGCAGCTCCAGCTCTTGATTTGACAACGGTTCTTGCAGCTGTAAAAGGTTCAAACCTTAAAGTTGCTGCTCAAAACTGCTACTTTGAAAATGCAGGTGCTTTCACTGGTGAAACAAGCCCACAAGTTTTGAAAGAAATCGGTACTGACTATGTTGTTATCGGTCACTCAGAACGCCGTGACTACTTCCATGAAACTGACGAAGATATCAACAAAAAAGCAAAAGCAATCTTTGCAAACGGTATGCTTCCAATCATCTGTTGTGGTGAGTCACTTGAAACTTACGAAGCTGGTAAAGCTGCTGAATTCGTAGGTGCTCAAGTATCTGCTGCATTGGCTGGATTGACTGCTGAACAAGTTGCTGCCTCAGTTATCGCTTATGAGCCAATTTGGGCTATCGGTACTGGTAAATCAGCTTCACAAGACGATGCACAAAAAATGTGTAAAGTTGTTCGTGACGTTGTAGCTGCTGACTTCGGTCAAGAAGTTGCAGACAAAGTTCGTGTCCAATACGGTGGTTCTGTTAAACCTGAAAACGTTGCTTCATACATGGCTTGCCCAGACGTTGACGGTGCCCTTGTAGGTGGTGCGTCACTTGAAGCAGAAAGCTTCTTGGCATTGCTTGATTTTGTAAAATAATCGGCTCTTTATCAACTTTATTGGGTTGAAGAAAAGCTAAGGTCGAGAAAGGACAAATATCGTCCTTTCTTTTTTGCTACCAAAGCGGCTAATGTAGACCATTTTATTCGAACTCTTCCTGGTGGTTATAACATGGAGATGAACCAAGACTCCAGCAATATTTCCCTCGGGCAAAAACAACTGTTGACCATCGCGCTTGCTATTCTAGCTAATCCTAAAATTCTCATTTTGGATGAAGCAACTTCCTCTATTGATACCCGTTTGGAACTCTTGATTCAAAAAGCTATGAAACGGTTGATGAAAGGAAGGACTAGCTTTGTCATAGCCCGCTGTCTCTATACCATTCAAGAGGCAAATAATATTCTCGTTCTTAAGGATGGACAGATTATTGAGCAGGGAAATTACGAAAGCTCACTCCAAGCGAAAGGTTTTTTATTATGATCTTTACCATATCCAATTTTCAAGTAAATCTTATAAAGTGAGCTAATCAGAACTAACTAAACTTTTCTTAAATTATCAGTCTATTGCAACTTTTCTCATGTGAGTCATTTGGCTTGCTATTTGTTTTCCTTAGTAGTATACTAAGGTAGTAATCAGTAAGAAGTGATTACAAATAATAATGAATGAGGTAAAAATAATGGTAGAATTGAAAAAAGAAGCAGTAAAAGACGTAGCAACACTAACTAAGGTAGCACCAGTAGCATTGGCAAAAACAAAGGAAGTCTTGAACCAAGCTGTTGCTGATTTGTACGTAGCCCACGTTGCTTTGCATCAAGTACACTGGTACATGCGTGGTCGTGGTTTCCTTGTATGGCATCCAAAAATGGATGAGTACATGGATGCTCTTGATGGTCACTTGGATGAAATCAGCGAACGTTTAATTACCCTTGGTGGCAAACCTTACTCAACTTTGACAGAATTCCTTCAACACAGTGAAATCGAAGAAGAAGAAGGAGAATTCCGTAACGTTGAAGAAAGCTTGGAACGTGTTCTAGCTATTTATCGCTACCTCATCACTCTTTTCCAAAAAGCTTTGGATGTGACTGACGAAGAAGGCGATGATGTTACAAACGATATCTTTGTTGGTGCTAAGGCTGAACTTGAGAAAACAGTTTGGATGATTGCAGCAGAACTTGGACAAGCACCTGGTTTGTAAGATAAATGTCCCACTTTCTATCATGAGTTTCTGTATCACTACTCATGATAAACTATCTTTTAAAAATCATGTAGCAGACAAAGTTACATGATTTTTTCTTTGCTTCTCCGGCGACTCATTTGTCAAAATGCTGATTTTAAGGTATAATAGTTGCTGTTCGAGAAATTTTGATTTTCAAAGAATAGTGAATGATGATAAGGAGAAACCATGAACAACTTACCAAATTGCCCAAAATGTAACTCAGAGTATGTCTACGAAGACGGTGCCCTACTGGTTTGCCCAGAGTGTGCTTATGAGTGGAATCCTGCTGAAGTTGCAGATGTAGAAGAGGGCCTTGTTGCTATCGATGCCAACGGAAATAAATTGGCTGACGGTGATACTGTAACCCTCATCAAGGATTTGAAAGTAAAAGGTGCGCCAAAAGATTTGAAACAAGGGACGCGCGTGAAAAATATCCGCATCGTAGAAGGCGACCACAATATCGATTGTAAAATTGATGGTTTTGGTGCCATGAAACTCAAATCTGAGTTTGTGAAGAAAATTTAAGCATGTCAAAACACTATAAACTTGTATTTTATAGCCGTATCTTCTTGTTTCTAGCGGCTTTTACGGGAGTTTATCTTGAAATCGCCAAGCATGGTGGCTTTGGGATGTTACTCTATTATACGGTTCAGTCTAACCTTTTAGTCGCGATTTTTACGCTCTATCTCCTAAAGGTTATGAGCCGTTTAGGTGAAAACTGGCAAAGATCAAGTCTCTTGCGCTTAAAAGGTGGAGTCACTATGAGTATCATGATTACCTGTGTGATTTACCATTTCCTCCTGGCGCCCATTGCGACTAATTTTTATACTCTAGAAAATTTCCTTTGCCACTATATCGTTCCCCTCTGGTTTTTAGCAGATACCCTCTTTTTTGACAAACAGGGTCAATACAAAATCTGGGATCCAGTTGTGTGGACAATTTTACCCTTACTTTATATGATTTTTGCTCTTTTTAATGGCTTGGTATTGAAACTGGACATTCCTAATTCTAAGGTCAGTCCCTTCCCTTACTTCTTTTTGAATGTGAACAAGGGGTGGGATGTCGTGTTCAAGTGGTGTCTGATTATTTTTGTTGCCTATATGGTGGCAGGATTTATCTTCTACTTTATCAAGCAAATCAAGAGAAAGTCATCCTAATACTCTTCGAGAATCTCTTCAAACCACGTCAGTTTCGCCTTAGGGTATATATGTGACTGACTTCGTCAGTTTCATCTACAACCTCAAAGCAGTGCTTTGAGCAACCTGAGGCTAGCTTCCTAGTTTGCTCTTTGATTTTCATTTAGTATAAGACACAAGAGATTCATTTTCGAGTTTAAGAAGGAGTCTATACACCAAAGAGGCTTCTTCTTTTCTTGCCTGTTTGATAATTATCAAAAAATTAGAAGATTAAGAGAAATATAGAAAGAGATTTCATGAAACAATTTTTAGAACGGGCCAGTATTTTGGCTCTCTCCCTCGTTTTGATTACATCCTTTTCCATCTCGAGTGCCCTGCCAGCCATGTTTGACTATTATCAAGGCTATCCTAAGGAACAAATTGAGCTCTTGGCGAGCTTGCCATCTTTTGGGATCATGATTATGTTACTACTAAATGGTTTCTTAGAAAAAATATTTCCTGAACGCTTACAGATTAGTTTGGGATTGCTGATTTTATCACTGAGTGGAACAGCTCCCTTCTGGTATCAAGCCTATCCCTTTGTCTTTGGAACACGGATTCTTTTTGGTTTGGGTGTTGGGATGATCAATGCCAAGGCCATTTCTATTATCAGTGAACGCTATCAAGGAAAAACACGAATTCAGATGTTAGGGCTACGCGGTTCTGCAGAGGTCGTTGGGGCATCTCTCATCACCTTGGCAGTCGGTCAATTGTTGTCCTTTGGTTGGACAGCTACCTTCCTAGCCTATAGTGCTGGATTTTTGGTGCTGACCCTTTATCTGCTCTTTGTCTCTTATGGAAAGGAAAAGAAAGAAGTCAAGAGAAAGGAGAAGGAAGCAAGTCGCTTAACTAGGGAAATGAAGGGCTTGATTTTTATCCTAGCTATCGAAGCGGCAGTTGTAGTTTGTACCAATACAGCTATTACCATCCGTATTCCAAGTTTGATGGTGGAAAGAGGACTTGGAGATGCCCAGTTATCTAGTTTTGTTCTTAGTGTCATGCAGTTGATCGGGATTGTGGCTGGGGTGAGTTTTTCTTTCTTGATTTCTATCTTTAAAGAGAAATTGCTTCTCTGGTCTGGTATTACCTTTGGCTTAGGGCAAATCGTGATTGCCCTGTCTCCATCCTTGTGGGTGGTAGTGGCAGGAAGCATTCTGGCTGGTTTTGCCTACAGTGTAGCCTTGACGACAGTTTTTCAACTTGTCTCTGAAAGAATTCCAGCTAAACTCCTCAATCAAGCAACTTCATTTGCTGTATTAGGCTGTAGTTTCGGAGCCTTTACGACACCATTCGTTCTAAGTGCAATTGGCTTATTAACTCACAATGGGATGCTGGTCTTTACAATTTTGGGAGTTTGGTTGATTGTAACTTCTATCTTTGTCATGTACCTACTTCAAAAGAGAGCTTAGGATTGGTTCCTAAGTTTTTCTTTTTAGGATTTTTGTACCCATACAGTGTTTATTTTAGGACCTTGTCTACAGACTAATTTCTTGATAAAATAGAAGTTATGACAAGATACAAAGCAACTATTTCCTATGACGGTTACGCCTTTGCTGGTTTTCAACGCCAGACCCATGCGCGGAGCGTTCAGGAGGAAATTGAAAAAACCTTGACGAGACTCAATAAAGGGAAAGCAATCACTGTTCACGGTGCTGGTAGGACTGATAGTGGGGTTCATGCTTTGGGACAGGTGATTCATTTTGACTTGCCCTATCAAATGGATGAAGAAAAACTTCGCTTTGCCTTGGACACCCAGTCCCCTGAAGATATTGATGTGATTTCGATTGAGCTCGTGGTGGATGATTTTCATTGCCGTTATGCCAAGCACAGCAAGACCTATGAGTTTATCGTGGATAGGGGTCGTCCTAAAAATCCCATGCGCCGTCACTATGCTACTCACTTTCCCTATCCGCTTGATGTGGAGCGGATGCAGATGGCAATCAAAAAGCTAGAGGGAACCCATGATTTCACCGGTTTTACAGCATCTGGAACCAGTGTAGAGGACAAGATTCGGACCATTACAGAAGCTAACCTTACAGTTGATGAGACAGGGCAGTTTTTGACCTTTACCTTTTCAGGAAATGGTTTCTTGTATAAACAGATTCGCAATATGGTGGGGACGCTGCTCAAAATCGGAAATAATCGAATGCCAGTTGAGCAGATTGACTTGATCTTGGAAAAAAAAGACAGACAACTTGCAGGTCCCACTGCAGCACCAAATGGTTTGTATTTAAAGGAGATTCATTATGAAGAATAATCGTATTTTAGCACTTTCTGGAAATGACATTTTTAGTGGTGGTGGTTTGTCAGCAGATTTGGCAACCTATACATTGAACGGCTTGCATGGTTTTGTAGCAGTGACTTGCTTAACAGCCTTGACAGAAAAAGGATTTGAAGTCTTTCCAACTGACGATATTATTTTTCAGCATGAATTAGATAGCTTGCGTGATGTGGAATTTGCAGGGATTAAGATTGGTCTTCTACCAACTGTCAGCGTAGCTGAGAAGGCCTTGGACTTTATAAAGCAACGCCCCGGAGTGCCTGTGGTTCTGGACCCTGTCTTGGTCTGCAAGGAAACGCACGACGTAGCAGTTAGTGAACTCTGCCAAGAGTTGATTCGCTTTTTCCCTCATGTCAGTGTGATTACGCCTAATCTTCCTGAAGCAGAATTATTAGCTGGTCAGGAAATTAAAACCTTGGAAGACATGAAAACTGCAGCTCAGAAATTAAATGGCTTAGGAGCGCCAGCAGTCATTATCAAGGGAGGCAATCGCCTTAGTCAGGACAAGGCTGTAGATGTCTTTTATGACGGACAGACCTTTACAGTCCTAGAAAATCCTGTCATCCAAGGCCAAAATGCTGGTGCAGGTTGTACCTTTGCCTCTAGCATTGCCAGTCACCTAGTCAAAGGTGATGAACTTTTACCAGCAGTAGAAAGCTCTAAGGCTTTCGTTTATCGTGCCATTGCACAAGCAGATCAGTATGGAGTAAGACAATATGAAGCAAACCAAAACAACTAAAATTGCCCTTGTATCCCTATTAACCGCCCTTTCTGTGGTTCTAGGCTATTTCTTAAAAATTCCAACACCGACAGGCATTCTAACTCTTTTAGATGCGGGTGTCTTCTTTACGGCCTTCTACTTTGGTAGTCGTGAAGGAGCTGTAGTCGGAGGACTAGCAGGTTTCTTGATTGATCTCTTATCAGGCTATCCTCAGTGGATGTTCTTTAGCTTGGTTAACCATGGCTTGCAGGGATTTTTCGCAGGATTTAAAGGAAAAACTCAGTGGTTAGGCCTTATCTTAGCAACAATTGCCATGGTAGGGGGTTACGCCTTGGGTTCTACATTGATGAATGGTTGGGCTGCAGCTCTACCAGAACTTTTACCAAATTTCATGCAAAATATGGTAGGGATGATTGTAGGGTTTATCCTTAGTCAAAGTATCAAGAAGATTAAGTAAAGAGGCTGAGTCAAAAGTCTTTCAAATAAGAAAAACGCATAGTATCAGGTGTTGAAAAACCTTGATAGTATGCGTTTTATTGTGGGAAGATTTTATCCTCTTCGAAAATCTCTTCAAACCGCGTCAACGTCGCCTTACCGTAGATATGGTTACTGACTTCGTCAATTCTATCCACAACCTCAAAACAGTGTTTTGAGCAACCTGTGGCTAGTTTCCTAGTTTGCACTTTGATTTTCATTGAGTATTAGATGAATATTAATCAAAATAAAGCAAGTCTTTGCTGGTGCTTGTAAAGAGGTCAAAGCCATCCTTGGTAACGACACCGCAGTCTTCAATACGGACACCGACTTTACCAGGGATATAGATACCTGGTTCAACAGAGAAGCACATGCCTTCTTCGATGACCATGTCGTTTCCTTCCATGATAGATGGGAATTCGTGGACATCCATACCGATACCGTGACCAAGACGGTGGTTGAAGTACTCGCCGTAACCAGCTTTTTCGATGACTTCACGGGCAGCACGGTCCACTTCATGGGCAGTCACACCTGGTTTGATAAAGTCAAGAGCAGCTTGTTGGGCTTCAAGAGTCAAGTTGTAAATATCTTTCTTGAATTGGTCTGGTTTACCGACAGCGACTGTACGAGTCATATCTGACGCATAGCCGTTGACGAGGACACCAAGGTCAAAGAGGAGAAGAGCATCATTTTCAACCCTGTTAGCTGCTGGAATACCGTGTGGATTTGCAGCATTATCACCAGTCAAGACCATGGTATCAAAGCTCATTTCATAGCCTTCACGTTTCATAGCAAAGTCGATTTGGGCGATGATATCTGTCTCAGTCTTATCAAGAGAAATATTGTCAAAACCAACTTTAACAGCCTTGTCCGCATAGAGACCTGCAACCATCATTTTTTGCACTTCATCAGCTGATTTGATGAGGCGCATGCGTTGGATACGAGGAGTGAGGTTTTCAAACTCAGCAGTTTCAAAGACTGTTTTCAAGCCATGGTATTTGGTCAAAATGAGATTGTCAAACTCAACAGCGACACGTTTGAAGTCAAGTTGTGGAAGAGCATGTTTCATTTTTTGCCATGGATTTTCAGAATCCACATAGCCGACAACTGGGAAGGAAACGGTGCTGCTTGCACGCTCAACCTCAAGTGCTGGGACAAAGAGGAGAGGTTCCTGATCTGCTAGAACAAAAAGGAACATTTGGCGTTCATGGGGATCACTGTAAAAGCCAGTGAGATAATTGATTGTGACGGGGTCAGATACGACAGCGACGTCTAGTTTTTCTGATTCAAGATATGTTACGATTTGTTGTAATTTAGACATATGCTACCTTCTTTCTACCCCTCTATTTTGGCAAAAAAAGAGAGAAAATGCAAGGGAGAAGGGTAAAAGAGCAAGCAAAAAGAACTCCAACATGATAGGGGAGTTCTTTGATATGATTTTTCTTGGTTTAAGAAAAGTCAGCCTTGCTTTTTACGTCGCTGTATTCTTCAGCGATTTCTTGACTGAGAATGTCCTCATAGGCAGGGAGTTGGATATCCTGACTATATTTCTTCTTGAGGGCAGTAGTGACCAGGCGATAGGCCAGATTAGCATTACGAGAGAGGAGAGGTCCGTGGAAGTAAGAACCAAAGACATTCTTATAATGAACCCCTTCGCCGACCTTTTCTTCGTTATTTCCATTTCCATAGACAACCTGTCCTAGAGGTTTTTGGTCATCAGAGAGGAAGGTACGTCCCTGATGATTTTCAAATCCATAGTAGGTTTCATCGAAATCTTCATTGTGAATCTTGATGTCCCCGATAAAGCGGTTATTGGTCTGGTTGAGGGTGTAGTGGCCCATGACCCCTAGCCCTTCGATGCGTTTACCTGAAGCTTCAACATAATATTGGCCCAATAGTTGGAAACCACCGCAGATAGCAAGAACCACACCGTCGTTTTGGATGTAGTTGTCAATGCTCTCTTTTTTAGCAGGTAGGTCGTCTGCAATGATACTTTGTTCAAAGTCTTGACCGCCACCGAAAAAGGCGATGTCATAGTGGTTTTCATCAAAGTCATCATGGAGAGAAACGATGTCAACCGTTACATGGGCTCCCAGCTTTTCAGCCACATACTTGAGCATGAGGATGTTTCCATTGTCCCCGTATGTATTCATGAGGTTTCCATAGAGGTGGGCAATGTTGAGCTGATAAGGGTAATTGCCAGCTTTTGAGGAAAGTGAAGTATAAACCATTAGTTCATCTCCTTTCTAACAATCTGACGACTAGCCAGTAGTTCACGGAATTCAAGCATAGCAGTATAGGTAGCCAGAATATAAGCATGCTTGCAGTCTTGGTTCTCAATGGTCTTAAGAACTTGTTCCAGACTACTTGTTTCAGTGATTTTATCAGCTGGATAGCCTGTTACTCGTAGACGACGAGCGATTTCAGAATGACGGACACCACCAGCGTTGATTTCAGGAATGTCCATATCAGTGATTTGTTCAAAGTCCGCATCCCAAATCCAGCTTGTGTCAATACCGTCTGCATAGTTAGCGTTAAGGAGGACAGATAGGCTAAATGGATAAGGTGCTAGTTTGATCATTTCGATAGCTTGGGTTGCACCGACTGGATTTTTAATCAAGACAAGGGTGCATTCCTTGTCACCTATATGGAAGGTTTCTTGGCGTCCAAAGACTGCACGGCTCTTATCAAATCCTTGCTTGATGAGTTGTGAATCTGCGCCGAGAAAACGGGCGATGGCAACCGCAGCTAGGGCGTTGTAGATATTGTAGAGACCACCGATTTGGATACCGTATTCTTGTCCGTCAATGACAAAGCGAGAGCGATTGTTGGTTAACTCAACCAGTTCTGTCAAGCGATAGTCGAGATCAGGACGTTTACATCCACAGCCTTCACAGATATAGGCACCCAAGTTTGCATAGGTATTCTGCTCATATTTGAGGATACCTTGGCAGTCAGGACAGAGAATTCCTTCTGTATTATAGTGAGCCAGCTGGGCTGGGCCTTTTTCCAAGTCAAAACCAAAATACTGTACAGGATTTGGAATTGCTGGCTTGTAGAAAAGCGGACTGTCACCATTGAGGAGAACAGTAGCCGTAGGTACCTTACGAATAGCATCCAAAATCATCTTATAAGTTGTGTAAATCTCACCATAGCGGTCCATCTGGTCACGGAAGATATTAGTGATGACAAAAAGGCTTGGCTGGATATAGTCACAGATACGAGATAGACTGGCTTCGTCAATTTCTAGTACGGCAATGTTTTTCCCAGTTTTAGAACCCTTGGCGGTTAAGAAGGTTGTCGCAATTCCTGTAATCATGTTGGCACCGCTTGGGTTGGTCAGAACTTGACCATAAACCTCTTTTAAAATGCCGACAGTGAGGGCAGTTGTCAGGGTTTTTCCGTTGGTTCCAGTGACCACGACAATCTCGTAGTTCTTAGCTAGGTTTTGTAAAATATCTTTATCAAATTGAAGGGCAAGTTTTCCTGGGAGCGTACTTCCACGGCCAAGACGGCTTAAAATGAAGTGGGAAGAGCGCCCAGCTAGGAGGCCCAAAGTAGTTTTTAATTTCATGTTTCTATTATATCATAAAAGAGGGAAAAGACAGATTTGATACTCAATGAAAATCAAAGAGCAAACTAGGAATCTAACCGCAGGTTGCTCAAAGCACTGCTTTGAGGTTGTAGATAGAACTGACGAAGTCAGTAACATATATACGGCAAGGTGAAGCTGACGTGGTTTGAATTTGATTTTCGAAGAGTATGAGATTTCGCAGAAATGAAAACAGCCCTCAGAGGGCTGTTCGATACGATTAAATCTCAACTTAAATCGCAAACAGGTCATTCAAGTTCTCAGCCAAGGTTGGGTGAGTGAAGATTTGTTTTGTGAAGTAAGTGTAAGGAATCTTGTTGTCCATAGCAACAGTGATGATGTTGATGATTTCTTGAGAACCTTCTGAGAAGATGCTTGCTCCAAGAATTTCTTTTGTTTCAGTATTCACAACAGCTTTGAAAGCTCCACGAAGGTCTCCATTTACGTGACCACGAGGCATGGCTGCGACAGGGATTTCCTTAACGGCGTATGGAAGTTTCAAATCAGCTGCTTGGCTTTCAGTCAAACCAACTTGTGAAAGCGCAGGTGTGATAAACATGGTGTTTGGTACATTGAGACGGTCTTCAAGTGTGTAGCTGCCATCTCCAGCAAGGTAGCTGTAAACAACACGGAAGTCATCAAGTGAAATGTAAGTAAATTGAAGTCCACCGTTGACATCCCCAACTGCAAAGACACCAGGAACGTTTGTTTGACAATGTTTGTCTACTTTAATAGCACCACGTTCAGTTAGTTCAATATCTGTATTTTCAAGTTGAAGTGGTTCTACATTTGGTTTGCGTCCAGTTGCGTAAAGAAGGGCATCGAAACGGTAAGTTTCATTTTCAGTTACGACAAGCACTTGGTCACCGTCATTTTTAATTTCAGTAGTACGGATATTTTGAAGCAATTCAATACCGTCTTCTTCCATGTATTGTTTAGCAAGCGCTGCAATGGAAGGTTCTGCACGAGGAAGGAAAGTATCCAAGGCATCTAGAACTGTAACCTTGCTTCCAAGTTTGTTGTAAAGACCAGCAAATTCAAGACCGATATTTCCGCCACCAAGGACTCCAAGTTTTTCAGGCAATTTGTCCAAGTTTTGGATACCTGTTGAGTCAAAGACGTTTTTGCTTGTAGCAAGTCCAGGGATTGGCAAGACGTTTGAAACAGCACCAGTGTTGATGACGATTGTTTCAGCAGTCAGTTCTTTCTTTTCATCACCAGCTTGGATTTCGATGACTTTATTTGAAAGGAAGTGAGCTTCCGCATCAAAGATATCGACGCCTGTACCAGCAACAGTCGCATAGTTTTTACCGTTGAGGCGACCAGTGATAGTGTTTTTAGTAGCAATGACTTCTTCAAAAGACAAGTCTTTCTCAGCAGCAACTAGCAAAGTTTTAGTTGGGATGCAACCAATGTTGATACAAGTTCCACCGTACATAGCTTTGCTACGTTCAATGAGGGCAACTTTTTTGCCAGCTGAAGCCAATTTACCAGCTAGTGTTTTACCAGCTTTACCAAATCCGATAACGATTAAATCATAAGTTAACATTTATCTTCCTCCTATTCGCATTTCATTCTAGCACAAGAAAAAAACTTTTGCACAATTCTGCTACGCTTTAAAAAAGTTTATGAAATAGTGGAAATTTCATCCTCATTTTCTCAGAAAAATCGTTTACATGACTTTATCGATGGATTAGGCTATCTTTTGCTTCTCTCTTGTGTTATACTAGATAGGTTGCAAAGAAAACAGTACTTTTCTTTTGTGGAAAAGAAGCAACACGATTTTGTATCCAGTATATGAAAATACGTCATAAAAAGAAAAGTATAAACTAAGCCCTATAGGGTGGCTTCGCACCACCTTTAGAAAGAAGAAGAACGTGAAATTTAATGAATTAAACTTGTCTGCTGATTTGCTAGCAGAGATTGAAAAAGCTGGTTTTGTAGAAGCCAGTCCGATCCAAGAACAAACCATTCCCTTGGCCCTTGAAGGCAAGGACGTTATCGGTCAAGCTCAGACTGGTACAGGAAAAACTGCAGCCTTTGGCTTGCCTACCCTTGAAAAAATCCGTACAGAAGAAGCGACCATCCAAGCTTTGGTTATCGCTCCAACACGTGAACTTGCTGTCCAAAGTCAGGAGGAATTGTTCCGCTTTGGTCGTAGTAAGGGAGTTAAAGTCCGTTCAGTATATGGCGGATCAAGCATTGAAAAACAAATTAAGGCTCTTAAATCTGGTGCCCATATCGTGGTGGGAACACCTGGTCGCCTCTTGGACTTGATTAAACGCAAGGCCTTGAAATTACAAGATATTGAAACCCTCATCCTTGACGAAGCAGATGAAATGCTCAACATGGGCTTCCTTGAAGATATCGAAGCTATCATTTCTCGTGTCCCTAAAAACCGTCAAACTTTGCTTTTCTCAGCAACTATGCCAGATGCCATCAAACGTATCGGTGTTCAGTTTATGAAAGAACCTGAGCATGTGAAGATTGCTGCTAAGGAATTAACAACAGAATTGGTTGACCAATACTATATCCGTGTTAAAGAACAAGAAAAATTTGATACCATGACTCGTCTCATGGATGTGGAACAACCAGAACTTGCTATCGTATTTGGTCGTACCAAACGCCGTGTAGATGAATTGACTCGTGGTTTGAAAATCCGTGGCTTCCGTGCAGAAGGAATTCATGGCGACCTAGACCAAAACAAACGTCTTCGTGTCCTTCGTGACTTTAAAAATGGCAATCTTGATGTTTTGGTTGCGACAGACGTTGCAGCGCGTGGCTTGGATATTTCAGGTGTGACCCATGTCTATAACTACGATATTCCACAAGATCCTGAAAGCTATGTTCACCGTATCGGTCGTACAGGTCGTGCTGGTAAGTCAGGTCAGTCTATTACCTTCGTTTCACCAAATGAAATGGGTTACCTCCAAATCATTGAAAACTTGACTAAAAAACGCATGAAAGGTCTCAAACCTGCAAGTGCAGAAGAAGCATTTCAAGCAAAAAAACACGTAGCTCTCAAGAAAATCGAACGTGATTTTGCAGATGAGACTATCCGTGCCAACTTTGAGAAATTTGGTAAGGATGCTCGTAAGCTAGCTGCCGAATTTACTCCAGAAGAATTGGCAATGTATATCTTGAGTCTGACTGTTCAAGATCCAGATAGCCTTCCAGAAGTGGAGATTGCACGTGAAAAACCACTACCGTTTAAACCATCAGGTAATGGCTTCGGTGGTAAAGGTAAGGGAGGTCGTCGTGGAGATGACCGTCGTGATAATCGCCGTGGAGACAACCGTCGTGGTGGTCGTCGTGATGATTTCAAAAAAGGAAGTCGTGGCAACGATCGTTTTGATAAGGAAAAACGTTACCGTAAAGATAATAAAAAACCACGCAATACTTCAAGCGAAAAGCAAACAGGCTTTGTTATTCGTAACAAGGGCGATAAATAAGAAAAAGCGGTTCAAAATGAATCGCTTTTTTATATAAGGAGACCGAATGGAAAAAGAAAGATAAATAAAATAAATATATTATCTTCTTGTAATATTATAATACACAAAAATAAGGGGCTTGTCAATAGAAAAGAAGCAATTTAATTAAAAATATTCTTGTTTTTTCAAATTGCAATTAAATAAGCAATTTTCAGATAATAATTGAAAATTCAAGCTGTTTATGTTATAATGATAGCGATTAAATTCGAGGTGAAAAATGGCACATTTATTAGAAAAAACTAGAAAAATTACTTCTATCCTGAAGCGCTCAGAGGAGCAGTTGCAGGAAGAACTTCCCTACAATGCGATTACCCGTCAATTGGCAGATATTATTGACTGTAACGCCTGTATCGTCAATAGCAAGGGACGTCTCCTTGGTTATTTCATGCGTTACAAAACCAATACAGATCGTGTAGAGCAGTTCTTCCAAACTAAGATTTTCCCAGATGACTACGTTCAAGGTGCGAACATGATCTACGATACAGAAGCCAATCTGACAGTTGATCATGATTTGAGTATTTTCCCTGTGGAAAGTCGTGCCGACTTTCCAGATGGTTTGACGACCATTGCACCGATTCATGTATCAGGGATTCGCCTTGGTTCTTTGATTATTTGGCGCAATGATAAAAAATTCGAAGACGAGGACTTGATTCTTGTTGAGATTGCGAGTACCGTTGTTGGGATTCAACTCCTTAATTTCCAACGTGAAGAAGATGAGAAAAATATCCGCCGCCGTACTGCTGTTACCATGGCGGTTAATACCCTTTCTTATTCCGAACTCCGTGCTGTTTCAGCAATTTTAGGGGAATTAAATGGAAATGAAGGGCAGTTGACTGCGTCTGTAATTGCAGACCGCATCGGAATCACCCGTTCTGTGATTGTCAATGCCCTTCGTAAACTTGAATCTGCAGGAATTATTGAAAGTCGCTCACTTGGAATGAAGGGAACCTATCTTAAGGTCTTGATTTCAGATATTTTTGAAGAAGTGAAGAAAAGAGATTACTAATGACTAAGGCTTTGATTTCGATTGATTATACAGAAGATTTTGTTGCAGATAGTGGAAAATTGACAGCAGGCGCTCCAGCTCAAGCGATTTCGGATGCCATCAGCAAGGTGACTCGACTAGCTTTTGAACGAGGAGACTACATCTTCTTTACTATTGATGCTCATGAAGAAAACGATTGTTTCCATCCAGAAAGCAAGCTGTTTCCTCCTCACAATTTGATTGGGACTAGTGGACGGAATTTATACGGAGATTTGGGGACCTTTTATCAAGAGCATGGTTCAGACAGTCGTGTCTTTTGGATGGATAAACGCCATTACTCTGCTTTTTCAGGTACTGACCTGGATATCCGTTTGAGAGAGCGGAGAGTGTCTACCGTTATCTTAACAGGTGTCTTGACGGATATCTGTGTTCTGCATACAGCTATAGATGCCTATAATCTAGGATATGACATAGAGATTGTTAAACCAGCTGTTGCATCTATCTGGCCTGAAAATCATCAATTTGCCCTAGGTCATTTCAAAAATACACTTGGAGCTAAGTTAGTAGATGAAAATCTAAATGAAATTTCAGAGTAATTTAGTAGATGAAATGAAAAAAATTGAAAAAAAGTGTTGACAAGCATCCTAAAAGTTGATATACTAGTAAAGTAATCGACGCGGGGATGGCGGAATTGGCAGACGCGCAGGACTAAGGATCCTGTGACCGCTTTAGGTCGTGAGGGTTCAAGTCCCTCTCTCCGCATAGGATAAGAGTTAGCTTAGGCTAGCTCTTTTTTTATCTAATTCAAGTAGAGCAAAAAATTTTTGCTCTTTTTTTGTATTTCATAAACATTTCATATTTGGGTTTTATAATAGTCTTACAAATATGGAGGTGACAAATGAATCCAATCCAAAGAGCTTGGGCTTATGTCAGCAGAAAACGACTGAGAAGTTTTATTTTATTTCTGATTTTATTGGTCCTATTGGCTGGAATTTCAGCCTGTTTGACTCTGATGAAGTCCAACAAAACAGTTGAAACCAATCTTTACAAATCACTCAATACCTCTTTTTCTATTAAGAAGATAGAAAATGGTCAGACATTCAAGTTGTCAGACCTAGCATCTGTAAGCAAGATTAAGGGACTGGAAAATGTTTCTCCTGAACTGGAGACGGTCGCAAAATTAAAAGACAAGGAAGCGGTGAGTGGTGAGCAGAGCGTTGAACGTGATGATGTGTCAGCTGCAGACAAGAATTTGGTTAGCTTAACTGCTCTGGAGGATTCATCTAAGGATGTCACCTTTACTAGTTCGGCTTTCAATCTAAAAGAAGGGCGACACCTTCAAAAAGGGGATTCTAAAAAAATCATCATCCACGAAGAGTTGGCTAAGAAGAATAGTCTTTCCCTTCATGACAAGATTACCTTAGATGCTGGTCAGTCAGAAACTGGTAAAGGACAAACAGTGGAGTTTGAGATTGTCGGAATCTTTTCTGGTAAAAAACAGGAGAAATTCACAGGCTTGTCTTCCGACTTCAGTGAAAACCAAGTCTTTACAGACTATGAAAGTAGCCAAAGCCTTTTGGGAAATGGTGAATCTCTAGTCAGTGCAGCGCGCTTTTATGTAGAAAATCCTAAGGAAATGGACGGACTCATGAAGCAGGTAGAAAACTTGTCTTTGGAAAATCAAGGCTATCAAGTCGAAAAGGAAAACAAGGCTTTTGAACAAATCAAAGACTCAGTTGCAACCTTCCAAACCTTCCTAACCATCTTCCTTTATGGGATGTTGATAGCTGGAGCTGGAGCCTTAATTTTGGTCTTGTCTCTCTGGTTGAGAGAAAGGGTCTACGAAGTGGGGATTCTTCTGGCACTTGGAAAAGGTAAGAGCTCGATCTTCCTACAATTCTGTTTAGAGGTAGTTTTGGTATCTCTCGGTGCTTTGCTTCCAGCATTTGTTGCAGGCAACACAATCACATCCTATCTACTCCAAACTCTACTAGCAAGTGGAGATCAGGCAGCCCTACAAGACACGCTAGCCAAAGCAAGCAGTTTATCAACCAGCACCCTATCTTTTGCAGAATCCTATGTTTTTCTAGTTCTGCTTAGTTGTTTGTCTGTAGCCCTTTGTTTCCTATTTTTATTTAGAAAATCGCCTAAAGAAATTTTATCATCTATTAGTTAATACTCTTCGAAAATCTCTTTTAACCGTGTCAGCTTCCATCTGCCACCTCAAAACAGTGTTTTGAGCAACCTGCGGCTAGCTTCCTAGTTTAATCTTTGATTTTCATTGAGTATAAGAAGGAGAAATCATGACTTTATTACAATTGCAAGATGTTACCTACCGTTATAAGAACACTGCTGAGGCAGTTTTATATCAGATCAATTATAATTTTGAACCCGGGAAATTTTACAGTATCATTGGTGAGTCGGGAGCAGGAAAATCCACTCTCTTGTCCCTCCTTGCTGGTCTAGATAGTCCTGTTGAAGGTTCGATTCTTTTTCAAGGAGAGGACATTCGTAAGAAGGGATATTCTTACCATCGCATGCACCATATTTCCTTGGTCTTTCAAAATTATAACTTGATAGATTATCTTTCTCCGCTGGAAAATATCCGCTTGGTCAACAAAAAGGCAAGCAAGGATACACTGCTTGAGCTTGGTTTGGATGAAAGTCAGATCAAGCGGAATGTTCTCCAGTTATCAGGTGGTCAACAGCAACGTGTTGCCATTGCTCGTAGTTTGGTCTCAGAAGCTCCAGTTATTCTAGCGGATGAGCCAACGGGAAATCTGGACCCTAAAACTGCTGGAGATATTGTCGAACTGCTCAAATCACTTGCCCAGAAAACAGGTAAATGTGTCATCGTCGTCACCCACAGTAAAGAAGTGGCACAAGCGTCAGATATTACACTTGAGTTGAAGGACAAGAAACTGACTGAAACTCGCAATACTACGAAATAATACGAGCTTTTTCTGTTCGAACTATAAAATAGAATAAAATCTAGAAAGGGAACCTATGTTACACAACGCATTTGCCTATGTTACAAGGAAGTTTTTCAAATCGATTATTATCTTCCTGATTATTCTCCTCATGGCGAGCTTGAGTTTGGTTGGCTTGTCAATCAAGGGAGCTACTGCCAAGGCTTCTCAGGAGACCTTTAAAAATATCACCAACAGTTTCTCCATGCAAATCAATCGTCGCGTCAATCAAGGAACGCCACGTGGTGCTGGGAATATTAAAGGTGAAGATATCAAAAAAATCACCGAAAACAAGGCTATCGAGTCTTATGTGAAACGCATCAACGCTATCGGAGATTTGACTGGATATGAGCTTATCGAAACGCCAGAAACCAAGAAAAATCTGACTCCTGACCGTGCCAAACATTTTGGAAGTAGCTTGATGATTACAGGTGTCAATGACTCCTCTAAAGAAGACAAGTTTGTCTCTGGTTCTTATAAGCTGGTCGAAGGTGAGCACCTAACAAACGACGACAAGGGCAAGATCCTCCTGCACAAGGACTTGGCAGCCAAACACGGCTGGAAAGTAGGGGACAAGGTCAAACTAGACTCCAATATCTACGATGCAGACAATGAAAAAGGTGCCAAGGAAACAGTCGAAGTGACAATCAAGGGACTCTTTGATGGTCATAATAAGTCAGCAGTAACCTACTCACAAGAACTCTATGAAAATACAGCTATCACAGACATTCACACTGCTGCAAAACTTTATGGATACACAGAAGACACAGCTATTTATGGGGACGCAACCTTCTTTGTAACAGCGGACAAGAACTTGGATGATGTTATGAAAGAGTTGAATGGCATCAGTGGTATCAACTGGAAGAGCTATACACTCGTTAAGAGCTCATCTAACTACCCAGCTCTTGAGCAATCCATCTCTGGTATGTACAAGATGGCCAATCTCCTCTTCTGGGGTAGCTTGAGTTTCTCAGTCCTTCTCCTTGCCCTCTTACTCAGCCTTTGGATCAATGCCCGTCGCAAGGAAGTAGGTATTCTCCTCTCTATCGGTCTCAAGCAGGCAAGTATCTTGGGTCAATTCATCACTGAATCCATCTTGATTGCCATCCCTGCTCTTGTTTCTGCTTACTTCTTAGCTACTTACACAGTGCGTACAATCGGAAATACTGTTCTTGCCAATGTCACTTCAGGTGTTGCCAAGCAAGCCAGCAAGGCTGCTCAAGCCTCTAACCTTGGTGGTGGTGCAGAAGTAGATGGTTTTAGTAAAACCTTGTCGAGCTTAGACATTTCTATTCAGACATCTGACTTTATCATTGTATTTGTCCTTGCCTTGGTTCTAGTGATTCTAGTTATGGCGCTTGCTTCAAGCAATCTCCTCAGAAAACAACCAAAAGAGCTCTTGCTGGATAGTGAATAACAAACTTGCTACCTATTCTCCCCTAAATGGGGTATAATATAGGTAGCATTTTTATCTATTTCATCTTGATAAGGTCTCTTCCTTTCAGGATGAAATTGAGATGATTTACAAGAAATTTAAAGGAATGTGAAATGTTTTTTCTATGAAAATTTTAATTGTAGAAGATGAAGAGATGATCCGTGAGGGGGTCAGTGATTATTTGACGGATTGTGGTTATGAAACCATTGAGGCAGCAGATGGGCAAGAAGCCTTGGAAAAATTTTCCAGCTATGAGGTAGCCTTGGTTTTACTGGATATCCAGATGCCTAAGCTCAATGGTCTAGAAGTGATAGCTGAGATTCGCAAAACCAGCCAAGTCCCTGTCTTGATGTTAACAGCCTTTCAGGATGAGGAATACAAGATGAGTGCCTTTGCCTCTCTGGCAGATGGCTATCTGGAAAAACCTTTTTCTCTATCCCTCTTAAAAGTAAGGGTGGACGCGATTTTCAAGCGCTATTATGATATGGGACGAATTTTCTCCTATAAAGATGCCAAGGTGGATTTTGAAAGCTATAGTGCAAGCCTAGCAGGTCAAGAAGTGGCCATCAATGCTAAAGAGTTGGAAATTTTGGACTATCTGGTGAAAAATGAAGGCCGAGCCTTGACTCGTTCTCAGATAATCGATGCCGTTTGGAAAGTGACAGATGAGGTTCCCTTTGACCGTGTCATTGATGTCTATATCAAGGAACTGCGGAAAAAGTTAGACTTGGACTGCATCCTCACTGTGCGCAATGTTGGTTATAAATTGGAGCGAAAATGAAACGAACAGGCTTGTTTACAAAGATATTTATCTACACCTTCTCGATTTTTAGTGTTCTGGTTATTTGCCTTCATTTGGCTATTTATTTTCTCTTTCCTTCGACTTATCTGAGTCATCGTCAGGAAACCATTGGTCAGAAAGCGACAGCCATTGCCCAGTCCCTAGAAGGTAAGGATAGGCAGAGCATCGAGCAAGTGTTAGACTTGTATTCCCAGACTAGTGATATCAAGGGGGCCGTCAAGGGCGAGATGACCGAGGACAAGTTAGAAATCAAGGACAGCCTTCCTCTGGACACAGATCGCCAAACTACCTCCCTCTTTATTGAGGAGCGTGAGGTGAAAACGCAGGACGGTGGTACCATGACTCTCCAGTTTCTAGCGTCCATGGATTTACAAAAAGAAGCAGAGCAAATTAGTCTTCAGTTTCTTCCTTATACCCTGCTGGCATCCTTTCTGATTTCCCTTTTGGTGGCCTATATCTATGCTCGGACCATTGTTGCACCGATTTTGGAAATCAAGCGAGTGACCCGTCGGATGATGGATCTGGATGCTCAAGTACGTTTGCGCGTGGATTCTAAGGATGAGATTGGTGATCTCAAGGAACAAATCAATAGCCTCTACCAGCATCTTTTGACTGTTATTGCGGACTTGCATGACAAGAATGAAGCTATTCTCCAGCTGGAAAAGATGAAGGTTGAGTTCCTACGTGGTGCTTCACATGAATTGAAAACACCGCTGGCTAGTTTGAAAATCCTGATCGAAAACATGAAAGAAAATGTCGGACGTTATAAGGATAGAGACCACTATCTGGGAGTTGCCTTGGGGATTGTGGATGAGCTCAATCACCACGTTCTCCAGATACTTTCTCTCTCGTCTGTGCAGGAATTGCGAGATGATAGGGAAGAAATTGATTTGCTCCAGATGACGCAAAGTCTAGTCAAGGATTATGCCTTGCTAGCCAAGGAAAGAGAGCTTCAGATTGATAATAGCTTGTCCCATCAGCAGGCTTATCTAAATCCATCAGTTATGAAGTTGATCCTATCTAATCTCATTAGCAATGCCATCAAGCACTCCACTCTAGGTGGCTTGGTCCGCATCGGGGAGAGAGAAGGGGAACTTTTTATAGAAAATAGCTGCAGTCCAGAAGAACGAGAAAAACTAGCCCAGTCTTTTTCTGATAATGCTAGTCGCAAGGCCAAAGGGTCTGGGATGGGTCTCTTTGTGGTCAAGAGTCTATTAGAACATGAAAAATTATCCTATCGTTTCGAGGTGCAGGAGAATCGTTTGACCTTCTTTATAGCTTTTCCAAAAGTCGCCCAAGACTAGGGAGAGAAAGGGTTTACATAGATGAAGCTAGAAGAAATTCAATCGAAACTGCGGGAAAAACTAGATTTTTTTGTCAAAAAGTGATAAAATGAACAATGTAAATGGGATGACCCATAAAAATATACAGGAGGCCTGATAAAATGGCAATCGTTTCAGCAGAAAAATTTGTCCAAGCAGCTCGTGACAACGGTTATGCAGTTGGTGGATTTAACACAAACAACCTTGAGTGGACTCAAGCTATCTTGCGTGCAGCAGAAGCTAAAAAAGCTCCAGTTTTGATCCAAACTTCAATGGGTGCTGCTAAATACATGGGTGGTTACAAAGTTGCTCGCAACTTGATCGCTAACCTTGTTGAATCAATGGGTATCACTGTACCAGTAGCTATCCACCTTGACCACGGTCACTACGAAGATGCACTTGAGTGTATCGAAGTTGGTTACACTTCAATCATGTTTGACGGTTCACACCTTCCAGTTGAAGAAAACCTTAAATTGGCTAAAGAAGTTGTTGAAAAAGCACACGCTAAAGGTATCTCAGTAGAAGCTGAAGTTGGTACTATCGGTGGTGAAGAAGACGGAATCATCGGTAAAGGTGAATTGGCTCCAATCGAAGACGCTAAAGCAATGGTTGAAACTGGTATCGACTTCTTGGCAGCTGGTATCGGTAACATCCACGGTCCTTACCCAGCAAACTGGGAAGGTCTTGACCTTGATCACTTGCAAAAATTGACAGAAGCTCTTCCTGGATTCCCAATCGTATTGCACGGTGGATCAGGTATCCCTGATGAGCAAATCCAAGCAGCTATCAAACTTGGTGTTGCGAAAGTTAACGTTAACACTGAATGCCAAATCGCATTCGCTAACGCAACTCGTAAATTTGCTCGTGACTACGAAGCAAACGAAGCAGAATACGACAAGAAAAAACTCTTCGACCCACGTAAATTCTTGGCTGACGGTGTAAAAGCTATCCAAGCATCAGTTGAAGAACGTATCGACGTATTCGGTTCAGAAGGTAAAGCTTAATCTAGCTGAACAATACATACAGAACCTGCCCATTGGGTGGGTTTTTTGGTGTTCCAATGATTTAAATTGGAGATTATGTAAATATTATTTACTAATTATTGATTTTAGAGAAATTTAGAATATAACATTTGTTATGGATAATATGATATTTTTATTGACAAATAAATATTGAGGTTATAATATAGATTTATGAAGTGAATAAAATAATAGTACTACTTTTTTATGTTTGATTATTTCTAATTTGAGGATTAATTATTTAAGGAGTGATTTGATGGAATATGATTTTAAATATTTAGTCGCTAAATATACATTACCAGGAGCAAGAGAAAAATTTGAAAAGATATGTGTTGAGGTATTTCAAGAAGAATTTGGACCTTCAGCGAAGGAGGTTGTGGTATCACAAGGAGATGATGGCATCGATGTTCTAGTTGGTGACTTAGATAACAGACCATCAATTTATCAGTGTAAATTTTTTATTGATGGGATTGGAGATTCACAGAAACAACAAATTAGAGAATCGTTTAGAAAAGTGATTACCAAGCATCCCAATATTTCTTCTTGGTATTTATGTGTACCAATAGGCCTAAATATAAATGAGCTATTATGGTGTTCAAGATGGAAAAGTAAAATGAAGGCTGAACATAAAATAAAGATAGAGTTGTGTGATGGAGCTTTTTTACTAAAAGAATTTAAGAAATGTAGCAGTTATAAATCAACATTTGATGATGATATCAGAAATGATTTAGAACAGATTAAAATGTCTATTGAAGCCAGTAATAAAAGGGTTTACGAAGAAATATTATATGGAGAAGATGAGATAGAAATCTCAGAAATGTACAATGATACTATATTTATATCAATGTTGAAGAGTGCACGAATAGACGAAGTTGACGATTTCAAAGTTGATTTTTATAATGCAGAAATTGCTAGACATGAGTCTTTAAGCAAAGATGACATCAATGGGAAAAAACAATATGATAATTTAAGAAAGAAGATACATTCTATTTGGAAGACCCAATATCGTCTATACAAGCAACCTAACGATGGTAATTGTTTAATAAATCAAACTTATCTTAGAATCGAAGATTTAGATTCTAGCACTTTAGGGAGCCCGATAAGTGGTTTTAATTTATTAGCTAAAAAGGGTATCTTACATCAGCTTGCTGATGATAAGGAATTAGGTTGGGTTGATAATTTTATAGCAGTGTTGGAAAAATATATGGAGGGAAATGATGTTGGAGATAATTGAGAATATAAGTTTCCAAGAATATTGTTTGACCCGAAATAGGGTTGCGATACTGTTGAATATTTTAGGAAAAGAGCACAAAAAAGATACAACTCAAGAAAAATTGATTATTAGTGATTTTTTTCTTAAATTTCCAGAATTAATATCTGATGAAATAGAGCTTGGAAGATTTGATATAAAGTACTCTTATTTTCATTGGAAACCTAATTATAAACTGTATAATGCAGTTCTTGCAGATTTATTAGCTAGAAATATTATTACATTGAACTCTTTGAATAACAGATATTTCATTACAGATAAAGGAGAGAAATTTGTTATTGAACTATTTAGTGAAGAAGGGATAGATTGGAGCAAGATACTACAGTCTTGTGATTTTATAGTTTCTAAAGTATTAAATAAAACAGTATCAGCTGGACAGATCATGATACAGAGTAAATTAGATTGTATACGAGGTAATTAAATGAAACTATTGTTAAAGACACTTAGATTAATAGGTGTGAGAAAAAATTATGAGGTTCATTTTCATAAAGGATTAAATTATATTTCGGGACCAACTTCAACGGGAAAAACTGCAATTTTAGAATTAATAGATTATGCTTTTGGGAAAAAGAATCATAAATCGTATATAGAAATTGGAGAAAGTTGTACGGATGTGGAATTGGAATTTTATATATCAGAGAATCTATATAAGATTAAAAGACCATTGTCAGCTTTTAAAGAACCTGTTCTTTTACAGACTTACGATAGTGTCAAAGAAAAATTTGCACAAGCGCGTGTCTTGGAAATTGATGCTCCTTCAAATGAAAAATCATTATCATACTTTTTGTTATCGAAACTTAATCTAACTAATTTAACCATTAGAGGAGATGATTTTAGTTTTAGAGATTTATTTAAATTTTCATATCTAAAACAGACAAAAATTGATAATGAAAATATTCTTAATGAGCAGAACTGGGTGCATAATGGAAAAGAAAAAGCAACATTTGAGATTATTTTAGATATCTATGATAGTTTACTAGCTGATCTGCAACAGAGTCTTAAAATTGAAAAAGAGAACTTAAAGGTAAAAGAGATTAGATATGGTGCTGTAAAAGAATTTCTAAAAACTGCAGAGATAGAGGACTATGAAACAGTGCAAGCTAAATCTGTTGACATTGATTCTAAACTAGAGGAGATTAATTCTAAAATAGAAAAATATAAATCGGATATTCTGAAAACAGAAGTGGGAAATGATGTCAATGAATTGGTAGTATTTATTAGTGTTCAAAAAGAAAAGTTAAGTAATCTAAGAAATAAATTTTCAGATCAAGAACAGTATATACAAAAATTACAGTTACTAGAGAATCAATATTTTTCTGATATTGAAAAAATTAATGAACAGATAGCAGGTATCAAAGCTATTAATAAATATGAATACTTGTATTGTCCAAATTGCTTACGACCGATTTCACTTCACGAAGAAGCGAGTTGCTTATTGTGTCATCAGAATATGGATGATATTGTAATTGAAATCAACGATTTGAAAAAGGAGCGAAAAAAACTTACAAAAAAGAAAAAGGAGCTTCACACTTATATTGATTCAGAAAAGGAAAAAAATATTAGAGTAGGCCTAGAAATAAACAAATTACAGGATAATATTAATTCTGATGAAGAGAAGTTAGATAGTTTAACCAGACAATATATAAATCCCTTGGCTACAGAAATTAGTTTGCTATCAATTAAAAGCGGTCAATTATATGAAGAAAAGAAATCTCTAAATGAGAGCCTGAAATTTATTGAGGAACTTACAAAGTTGGAAATGTTGCTTTCTGAAAAGAGGATAGAAGTTGAAGGGATAGAAGAACAAATTGAACGCCAAAAATATAAGGATGCCAAAGAGGACAAGTTGAAACAACTGTCTGAAACATTTTCAACTATATTATCATCTTTTGAGTTTCCAAATCTATATGAAGCCTATATTGATACAAAGAGTTATTTACCTTATGTGAGGGGCCGTAAATACAGTGATTTAGGTAGTTTAGGAGCTGTGACTCTGATAACAATGGCATATTACCTATCAATAATGATTTGTTCAAAAGTGCAAACTGGTAACCATTTAGGATTGTTGATGATTGATACTCCTAGGAAAAACTTAGGGGCTTCCTCGACAAGTACAGAGTTTAGAGACGAAAAAATATATGAATCTATAATTAATTATTTTCTTCAGCTTGGAAAAGAATGTAAAAATGATTTTCAGTTAATTGTTGTAAATAATGGTTATCCATCAGATTTTTCACTAGATTATATTGTTAAAGAATTTTCTTCTGATGGTCATGATGGGTTGATTGATGATTATGGTCGTGTTTAATAGATTTCAAATTGTTAATTTTCAGTCAAATATCTATCCTGCCCTTCTGGGCAGGTTTTTTGATGTTTTAAGGAAACAATTAAACTATAATTTTTGATTAAAAATACCACTTTAAGAGAAAAATTTTCAATTTCATAAACTTTAGGCAAACGCTTGTATTCTATTTTTTATTGGATTATAATAGGTTAGTATAAAGCCTTTTGTAGTAATAAAATGTAGAAGGTATAGAAAGTAAGGATTTAGAATACTTGTAGTCAAAAACACAATGTTGCTATTCCTTACATAGGGAGATAGATATGGCAATGATAGAAGTGGAACATCTTCAGAAAAATTTTGTGAAGACTGTTAAGGAACCGGGGTTGAAGGGGGCATTACGCTCCTTTATTCATCCTGAAAAACAGACCTTTGAAGCGGTCAAAGATTTGACCTTTGAGGTTCCCAAGGGGCAAATTTTAGGCTTTATTGGGGCCAATGGTGCTGGGAAGTCGACAACCATTAAAATGCTGACCGGGATTTTGAAACCGACATCTGGTTTTTGTCGGATTAATGGCAAAATTCCCCAGGACAATCGCCAAGATTATGTCAAGGATATTGGGGTTGTTTTTGGGCAAAGAACCCAGCTATGGTGGGATTTGGCCCTGCAAGAGACCTACACGGTCTTAAAAGAAATTTACGATGTGCCAGACTCGCTTTTTCATAAGCGTATGGACTTTTTGAATGAAGTCTTGGATTTGAAGGAATTTATCAAGGATCCCGTGCGAACTCTTTCATTGGGACAACGGATGCGAGCGGATATTGCAGCTTCCTTGCTTCATAATCCCAAGGTTCTCTTTTTAGATGAGCCGACCATTGGTTTGGACGTTTCGGTCAAGGATAACATTCGTCGGGCTATTAGCCAAATCAATCAAGAGGAAGAAACTACTATTCTCTTGACCACTCATGATTTGAGTGATATTGAGCAACTTTGTGATCGGATTTTCATGATAGACAAGGGGCAGGAGATTTTTGATGGAACGGTTAGTCAGCTCAAGGAGACCTTTGGCAAGATGAAGACTCTTTCTTTTGAACTGCTACCAGGTCAAGGTCATCTCGTCTCTTACTATGAAGGATTTTCGGATATGACTATTGATAGACAAGGGAATAGTCTCAACATTGAATTCGATAGTTCTCGCTACCAGTCAGCTGACATTATCAAACAAACCCTGTCTGATTTTGAAATCCGCGATTTGAAGATGATGGATACGGATATTGAGGATATTATCTGCCGCTTCTATCGAAAGGAGCTCTAAAATGGTCAAATTGTGGAGACGTTATAAACCCTTTATCAATGCAGGTGTTCAGGAATTGATCACCTATCGAGTTAACTTTATTCTTTATCGGATTGGGGATGTCATGGGGGCTTTTGTGGCCTTTTATCTCTGGAAGGCTGTCTTTGATTCCTCTCAGGAGTCTTTAATTCAGGGCTTCAGTATGGCCGATATCACCCTCTACATCATCATGAGTTTTGTGACCAATCTTCTGACTAGGTCTGATAGCTCCTTTATGATTGGGGAGGAGGTCAAGGATGGTTCCATTATCATGCGTTTGTTGAGACCAGTGCATTTTGCGGCTTCTTATCTCTTCACCGAGCTTGGTTCCAAGTGGTTGATTTTTATCAGTGTCGGACTTCCATTTTTAAGTGTCATTGTGTTGATGAAAATCATATCTGGGCAAGGGATTGTAGAAGTGCTGGGATTAACTGTCCTTTATCTCTTTAGCTTAACGATCGCCTATCTGATTAACTTTTTCTTTAATATTTGCTTTGGATTTTCAGCCTTTGTGTTTAAAAATCTATGGGGTTCCAATCTACTAAAGACTTCCATAGTGGCCTTTATGTCTGGAAGTTTGATTCCCTTGGCTTTCTTTCCAAAGGTTGTTGCAGATATTCTGTCCTTCTTGCCTTTTTCATCCTTGATTTATACCCCAGTCATGATCATTGTTGGGAAATACGATGCCAGTCAGATTGTCCAGGCGCTTTTACTCCAGTTTTTCTGGCTCTTAGTGATGGTGGGCTTGTCTCAGTTGATTTGGAAACGAGTCCAGTCATTTATCACCATTCAAGGAGGTTAGTATGAAAAAATATCAACGCATGCATCTGATTTTTATCAGACAATATATCAAGCAAATCATGGAATACAAGGTGGATTTTGTGGTTGGAGTACTGGGAGTATTTCTGACTCAAGGCTTGAATCTCTTGTTTCTCAATGTCATCTTTCAACACATCCCATCCCTGGAAGGTTGGACTTTTCAAGAAATTGCCTTTATATATGGTTTTTCTTTGATTCCCAAGGGACTGGACCATCTCTTTTTTGATAATCTCTGGGCACTGGGGCAACGCTTGGTGCGAAAAGGAGAATTTGATAAGTATCTGACA
The DNA here is from genome assembly GCF_003942865.1 of Streptococcus mitis. Taxonomy (GTDB): domain Bacteria; phylum Bacillota; class Bacilli; order Lactobacillales; family Streptococcaceae; genus Streptococcus; species Streptococcus mitis_BI. Next base: position 160,652 of record NZ_RJNZ01000003.1, read on the forward strand.
CGTCCTATCAATCCTCTCTTTCACATTCTAGTCGAAACTTTTCAGATTGATGCCTTGGGCGAACTATTGGTCGGTGGAATTTTACTAGCGACAACAGTATCAAGCATTGCTTGGACTTTTCCAAAATTCTTGCTTTTCCTAGTCTGTATTCCTTTTGCGACCTTGATTTATACTTCCTTGAAAATCGCCACAGCCAGCATCGCTTTTTGGACCAAGCAATCAGGAGCTATGATTTACATTTTCTATATGTTCAATGACTTTGCCAAGTACCCGATTTCGATTTACAATTCGCTCCTTCGATGGTTGATTAGCTTTATCGTGCCATTTGCCTTTACGGCCTATTATCCTGCTAGCTATTTCTTACAGGACAAGGATATGTTCTTTAACATCGGAGGTTTGATGTTGATTTCCCTTGTCTTCTTTGTCATTTCCCTTAAACTTTGGGATAGGGGCTTAGATGCCTACGAAAGTGCGGGTTCGTAAATAATAGAATATCAAAGTCTTGTCTCAGGACAGGCTTTTTCTAATATAGATGGAAATTACTTGACACCTATTCTCAGAGTGCTATACTGTAAGTGTAATCGCCGATTTAGCTCAGTTGGTAGAGCAAGGCACTCGTAAAGCCTAGGTCACAGGTTCAATCCCTGCAATCGGCAAAGTGAAGAAGCTCAAAGCCTTGTCTTGGGACAGGGCTTTTTTATATGTTAGGAACATGCATTGAAGCTAATTCTAGAGTGTTAAACTAGATGAAAAAAGAAGCAATAAGATGTAATTCAATCGCAGTTAGTCTAAATGAATGAAAAAGATGGCATAGCACCTTAGAATCAGATCTTGTAGTTTTTTCTTTGATTCCTATTATAGGAATTATTGGAAAGATAGTGTAAAAGGAATTTTATAGAAAATTTTTTTCAAACAAAATACTGATAAAGTACAGATATTGAGAGCGTTAGATTTTTGGTTAAACTTTGAGGGGCGGTTCATGATAAAAAAATTTTTACATTCATGATATAATAAGCTTAGATTCCGCTATACAGGAGGAAAGAGATGAAAAAAAATAAATGCTTATTTTTGGTTGTTAGTGTAATGTTAATGCTCTTAACACTTTTTGCTCTAAATGGATGTAGTTTGGGTGGTGAAACAATCCCTAAAAATAGAACAAAAAAACAGTACGAATTTGAAAAAACGTTTGAGCCCATGTTTAAATTTTTAGAGCAAGACAAGAAGGAGTTTAATGGATTAAAGCTTTACAAAAATAGTATTTATATAGAGAGTGGAAACGTAGTAAAGGATTATAAAGTATTCTTAGATACTAGCCAATCTGAAATTAAGGGTGACTATACAATAAAAATTGGGGATAATAAAGAAACAGTTCCTGTTACTTACTCTAATGAGAGATTACAGTACGAATCGAAGTTAGAACCTTTGTTTGACGAAGAAATTCTTAATTTGGTAGTACAAAGAGATTATTTCGCTTCCTTGAATATAAAAGAAACCTTTAAGAGTGCTGAAACTGAATTGAGCGATATTATCTACCAGCCTGAAAATCATTCTGACCTCTATAAATATCTTAAAAATAAGTACGATATGCCAGAAGATACGACCTGTCGAATAATATTAGATTACTCTAGTGGCTCAATTTATGGGATTACAATCCAGTTGAATTCGAAAGATAAGACAGTTCAGTTGGATTTAACAATATTTAAACAATAGGGATGGTAGTTTATGAATGAAATCGAAAAGAGCATAAACGATATCGGAAGCGGCATTGATTCAGGTATTAAATCAATTCAGAAAGTGTTTGGGTGGTAAATGTGGAATTAAAATTTAAAGAAACAAATAAAACATTTCATAAAATTGTAGAATTTAAAGGTGAAAAATATCTTTTGGATATGACTAGCATTAGTCCTAAAACTTATTTCTGGGGTTCTCTTCCTAGTGAAATCACAGCTAAATGCTTAAAGTTAGATAAAAGAGATACGAGATTTGAGAGCTTAGCTCCAACTATGAACAAATCTCTTGGTATTGGAATAGGTGTAGCAATAGGTGGAGCTTGTTATGGGATTGTTACGAATGCTGTTAAGAGTTATGATATTAGCCATAATATTTCTTTTAAATTAGGTTTATTTGTACTCTTTATCACCCTAGCTTATCTTACTTTCAGGTTCATTGCTTTTGTGGCTCGTCATAATCTTCAACAAAAGCTTTCAAGTAAAGAAACGAAGTATCAAATAGTTTTCAAATTAGCAAGACCACAACGTCAGTTGAAACTGTATAAACTTTTGCCTATTCTTTTCGTTATGGTTATAGGATGTTTGGGGTTTTATATATTTACTGATAATGGTACAGAGGCATCTATCCTTATCGTTAACAGTATTTTATTTTTGGGTTTCTTTACGATTATCTTAGGTATGTTACCACTCCGAGAAAGTTACGAAAAGCAAGAGATTATTTTTGATAGAGTAGAGAAGTTATAAGTTAAAAAGATACATAAATACTATTCTATAACGGATTTTTAATGAGCAACAGGATATATTATGTTAAATATATTAAAATCAAATAAATGGATATTCCTTGCAGTTTCTGTGCCTTTTCTTATTATCATTCTTTCTTATTTGCTTATGGGGCATTCGTTTGGCAACACTGCTAAGTTTATACATGTTCATGAAGATACTATCAAGAGAGAAATTCTTGCAGACATAGATAGTCAAGGACAGTATATAAAGTCTGTGACGCTTTTACCTGGTTCAGCGATGGGGTCTTTTGATAATGGCGGAGATGTAGGCGGAAATTATCATATTTACTTTAGAGCCTATGTTAATAATAATCGCAAGCAGTCAATGAAAGTAGAAATATACTTTCCTGATGCTGGCATACCTCCTTTTACCTTTATAAAACCCAATCCTTATAAATCACCTGAAACTATGGAGAGATGGTACTTGTCAGTACAAGAGGTATCCAATGACCCCTCGTGGGATTGGAAGCGAGAGCAAGATAAATTGACTGAAACTATGAATAAACTTTCGGATGTTGCTGTTCGCAAGGCCAAGGATGCATCTTGGCAAATTCAAAAAGAAATTATGATTCGTTTTCTTAACAAATGGCTAAATGAACATGAGGAAAATTTCAAACTAGCTATCCAAACAGATCTGTATAGAAACGACCCAGAATTGGAACAGAAATTAGGAAAGATTCAAAGTATAAGTGTAAGTGAATATCAAATGTACATTCCTTCGACAGGTAGCGACATTCGTTTTGATGTTAGATTTGAGAAATATCCTGAAGAAGTAGCTACTATAAACGTTCGCTTGCATTCCCAAGGGGAACAATCAGTTTTTAAGGATCCCTTAGTAGCTGCAACTATTAGTTTTGAAAATGAACGTTTTGCTATAAAAACGGAGTACGACTCCAAGCTATTTCCAATTTTTAATCAAAGTCGATTTGGTAATAGTAATGGAGAAATATCTTATAAGCTCCCAAAAGACTATGAAAATCAATTTTTAATTCCTTAATTATCAAGCAAGCTATTGTGTTTGCTTTAATCTGAAACACTAGAAATAGTGTTTTTTATTGGAACAAATTGAGAACTCTTTCATAAGATATCTGTGGTATGGTATAATGGACAGTAGGTTTTTGTATTTTTTTGATGATAGATAGAATTTTAAATTGAAGGAATTAGTTAAGTAAGAACAAGCAAACTAAGAGTCTACTATCAATCAAATCAGAGTACAGCCTCAATATGAAATTATGAAGATAGTCCCATAAGGTGAGATGTTACAAATAGTACTTGAATTCGCTAGATAAACACACTGGATTTTCAAAGGGTTTGAAAAAATGGTGGGCAGGAATTGTAGGAGGATAAGATGAAAGAAAGATATTATGAATTTTTGAATTTAGCGGTTGTGGATTCTAGTCCTATAAAGAACTCTGAATTTTTAAAGTCAGTAGCGATGGAGGTAATTTTTTCCTTACTGATATTGATATTTATAGTGTCTATTTTTAGAGAAGGTGAGATACATGATGTGAGTATGATTATCCTTTACATCACTATCTATCATATATTGGTTTCGTTGTTCATGTTTTTGTTATTCCAAAAATTTTCCAAATCAAAATTATTGCAATTGATTCCAGCTAGTTCTATTCTAATTTCTCATGTTGAGTTTCTCTTCTGGGGTTCTCTATTTTGGGGGAAGAACTACTGGTCTGTATTCACAATTTTAATTAGCCTAAGCCTTATTTTTCAGTTACTAACCTTTGTTTACCAGTTGTTAATTGTCCCTAAAGCTAAGAAATTACCACATGGTGAGTATAGGAAGAATCTTTTATTTCTTCCTTCTGTTATTTGCATATTAATTTCAGCAAGTGTAGTAGCTATAGCACATTTAATTACGTTGCCAGGAACATATATAATTACTTCCCTCGTCGCAGGGAGTATAGCATGCCTTCCCTACTATTGGCTTGAGTATGCACGAGTATTCACCGGTTGGAAAAAGAAAAGCACGAAAAACTTTATTTATAGAGGAGAAATAAAATGAAATTAATGAGAATGGCTAGTAGTAGCATAGATCATGCTAGGAGGATAAGATGAAGGAAAAATATTATGAATTTTTGAATATACTGATGACTGGTTATAGACCAGTAAGAAATTTAAATTTCTATCTTGCATTTTTATTCGAAATTCTATTTACTTCAGTAGTACTGATTGTTTCTATATTTACTAAGAATCAAATGCATAATCTTAGTATATTTTTGATTCATGTTACTATTGTCCATATGGTAATAGTACTGCTTGCATTTTTATTGTTTCAAAAATTTTCCGCTTCAAAATTATTACAATCAGTTCCGACGACTTCGTTTCTTTTTCTTCATTTCGAGTTTCTTTTTTTGAGCTCTATATTCTTTGGGGAACAGTATTTATCGATATTCTTTCTTTGCATTGGATTGAGCTTTGCTTTTCAAGTGATAAACTTTTTTTATCAAATATCAATTGTTCCAAAAGTAAAACAAATGCCAGATACTGAGCATAAGAAGAATTTGTTACACTTACCAGCCCTTATTGTAATATTAACGTCAGCAGCAATTGTAGTCATAGCACGATTGTTTATGTTGTCTGGAATATATATCATCATCGGTTTAGTAGGGCTGAGTATTTCATGGAACTCGTTCTTTATTCTCGGATATACTCAAGTATTCACCGGTTGGAGAAAGAAAAGCACGAATAACTTTATTTACAAAGGAGAAATAAAATAAAATTAATGAGAATGGCTAGTAGTAGCATAGATCATGCTAGGAGGATAAGATGAAAGAAAAGTATATTGAGTTTTTGAATATGGCAGTTGTGGATACTAGACCTATAAAGAACTCTGACTTTCTACGGTCTGTTGCAATTGAAGTAATATTTTCTTTACTGATATTTATAGGTTCTTTTTTTATCAAAGAGGAGTCACATGATATGAGTATGCTAGTTTTTCGTTTTACTATTTATCATATACTGGTACTCGTGTTCATATTCTTGCTATTTCAAAAGTTTTCTAAGTCAAAATTCTTGCAATTGGTTCCAGCTAGTTCCGTGCTCATTTCTCATGTAGAATTACTTTTTGGAAGTTCTATATTTTTAGGAGATGACTACTGGTCTATTTTCATGATATTAATTGGATTGAGCCTTATTTTTCAGCTACTCACCTTTATTTACCAGTTGTTAATTGTCCCTAAAGCTAAGACCTTACCATCTGGAGAATTCAGGAAGACAATCTTACACGTTCCTCCACTTATTCTTGCTTCATTAGCAGCAATTTTAGCAATTATAGGAAATTTATTTATGTTACCAGCGATATATATTATTCCTGGTATTGTAGGATTAGGTATTGCATGCCTTCCCTACTATTGGCTTGAGTACGCACGCGTATTCACCGGTTGGAAAAAGAAAAGCACGAAAAACTTTATTTATAGAGGAGAAATAAAATGAAATTAATTAGAATAGATATCAGCAATATTGCTTATACAGAGAAAAAAGTTCCTATGGAATCTTTTCTAGATTTGATTGAAAGTTGTGAAAAATTATTATTTGAAACAGGGGTCTATAAAAATGGTCCGACAACGATTGAAACTTGTTTGAGCACTTTTGGAAAGCCAGGAGAAGCCTCGTTTAAGGTCTATATTCCGACAAATATTCCAATTGAAGGAAATGATGAATTTCAATATCTAGAACATTTTACAATTAAGCAGTGTGTCTCTGATGTAACTCCATTTGATGAACATTTCCTTCCAAAAATTGAAGAAATGAAGCAGTATATTCATGATGAGGGATTAGAAATGCTGGGAGATACAGTTTTTCTGTCTATTTTCCCAATATTTGGACAGCACTTTGTTGAAATGAATATCCCAATTAAGGAGATTACAGATGCTATTTAAAAACGTGGGAGAATACCAAGATATACAATATAGAAATGTTATCTCAAGGTATTATACAGTATCGCAAGAAGAGATGCCGGACACTTATAACGCTTTTCTAGATGAAGTAAGAGAAGCAGGATATACGCTTCGAGGACCTTTCTTTTATACGATTAATTCCAAGTTAGAAGAAAATCAAGATGTATTGATGGAACTGTTTATCCCAGTAGAAGAAGAGTATATTGAAGATGCTTTGCCAGAAGACTATTTGTATCACAGTCAGTTTCAAGTTTTAAATACTGTTTCAACTAGAATTTTAGAACCAGATGATGAGTCAGTGAAAGAGGGGATAAGCTTCTTAGCGGGTTATATCTATTATCAGGGACATTGTGAGTTGACCCCTCCCTTCTTTTTCACCACAATCTCAGATGGGAAAGTCTATACAGATATAAAAGTAGGTGTGTTAAAAGAGACTTTTTCAGGTATTCAGTCTATTGAAGAAATATTTGGATGGTAAATGTGGAATTAAAATTTAGTCACTGCATGTATTGAGTGGGTTGGGAAATGTATCAGATGAACAGATTTGTCAAAAAGTATATCCTTCATATTAGGAGCTTATAGAGGATATGCTGGAAATGTTTTATAGATATCCCAGTTTATTTTAAGAGTTATCCTTTCTCTGTAACGGATGCAGCTAAGGATGCCTTCATAAAATATAGATGAAATTGGTCAAGGCTTGCAAACGATAGGAGTGGAGTTAATGGCAAAGATAAATAGAAAAAATAAAGCAAAGATTACTGATATAGAAAGAGAAAGATACCATGGTCCTTTGATTACAGATGGTGTTAGTTTAGTTTATATTAAGTTATATCCATGGATTGCTTTAGCATTAACTGGTTTTCTGTATGTGGGTGGAACTTATGAAGACAATCTAGGCATCTTTAAAGGACTTTCTTTGTTTTGCGGTGTTGTGAATATACTGGGTATTATCATTTCTTTTATTCCCTATTTGGTAAACGCCTGGAAGACTTTAACATATTATTTAATAGCCCTCACAGTGTTAAGCTTAGTGATAGGTTTAGATTTTATTGGTTTGTTAATGGTTATTTCAGACGGCAGTCCTATAGGAGCCAAGGTGATATATCAAGCCCCTCTCACTCCATTTTATGTTATCTTTATATTACTTCTTTTTATCTTTGCATGCGGTCTTTATGCTTGGTATTATCTGCCAAAGAATCAGGGGAAAGTCTGGGCCTTTAATCAAGTAAAAGGGGGAAGTAGAAAGAAAACATGGTGGAATAATTTTGCCGTAGCTTTTGCGGGGGCAACAATCATTCCCGCCCTCCTAACAGGTCATATTCAGATTGCTTTTGGTGTTTTATTGGGAATTTTATTTACTTTGACCCTGCCAGCTGTAATAGTAGATGCGCTTTATGCAGCTATTTACATAAGAAAGCATCCTGATAGCGATGGATTAGTTTAGAAATGAAATCATTTGTAAACATCTAAGAAAGGTGCACTTAATTTGACAATTCAAGGGAGATGAAAATTTCTTGACTTCTATACTATAATCGCAATCGCCGATTTAGCTCAGTTGGTAGAGCAAGGCACTCGTGAAGCCTAGGTCACAGGTGAATAAATGATTGAATATCTGAAAAATTTATATATAGAAAATAACCGTTAAGCCTTTTTCTTAGCGGTTATTTCTATTATTTAATAGCATTGATATTTCATCAATTATGTCTGTCTCTGTGATTCTGGTAGAGGTTCAACTTGATTGCTACTATTTTTAATGGTGTGAATATGCTTATAATGTATCCCAGTTAAGTACGAAATTTTTTGACTCAATCTTATTTTTAACATGTGTTAAAAAAATAATTAACACATGTTAATTTTTCTTGACTTAAATTTTTTAAATTGATATACTATTTTCCAGAGAGCTAACAATTATATATAAATGTACCACTCTATTTCCTAGATAACACTTAGTAAAACTTTTTATAACAAAGGCTAGCAAAGTTAAAGTTTTTCTATCTATTGGAAGTTAAATAAATATGTAAGGAATTAAAATGAAAAAAAGTACAGTATTGTCATTAACCACAGCGGCAGTTATTTTAGCAGCATATGTCCCTAATGAGGTAGTTTTAGCAGACACATCTAGCTCTGAAGATGCTGTAAATATCTCTGATAAAGAAAAAGTAGTAGTAGGTAAACAAAACGAAAACAAAGAAAAACATGAAGATATTCATAATGCTATAGAAACTTCAAAGGATATTGAAGAGAAGAAAACAACAGTTATTGAGGAAAAAGAAGTTGTTAGTAAAGAATCTGTGATAGACAATAAAACTAACAATGAAAAAGCAACAATCAAAAAAGAAGATTCCAATCAATACAAAGGAGATAATGCAGACTCGTCTGCAAGTAAAGACACGGAAAGTCGCAAAAAAGAAGATAGACTTGTCTATATTGCTGAATTTAAAGATAAAGAATCTGGAGAAAAAGCAATCAAGGAACTATCAAATCTTAAGAATACAAAAGTTTTATATACTTATGATAGAATTTTTAACGGTAGCGCTATTGAAACAACCAAAGATACTCTGGACAAAATTAAACTAATAGAAGGTATTTCATCGGTTGAAAGGTCACAAAAAGTCCAACCTATGATGAATCATGCTAGAAAGGAAATTGGAGTTGAAGAGGCAATTGATTACCTAAAATCTATCAATGCTCCATTTGGTAAAAATTTTGATGGTAGAGGTATGGTCATTTCAAATATCGATACCGGGACAGATTATAGGCATAAGGCCATGAGGATTGATGATGATGCCAAAGGCTCAATGAAATTCAAAAAAGAAGACTTAAAAGGTACTGATAAAAATTTCTGGTTGAGTGATAAAATCCCTCATGCTTTCAATTATTATAATGGTGGTAAAATTACTGTAGAAAAAGCTGATGATGGAAGCGATTATTTTGATCCACATGGGATGCATATTGCAGGGATTCTTGCGGGAAATGATACTGAAAAAGATATCAAAAACTTTAACGGAATAGATGGAATTGCTCCTAATGCACAGATCTTCTCTTATAAAATGTACTCTGACGCAGGATCTGGGTTCGCAGGGGATGAAACAATGTTTCATGCTATTGAAGATTCAATCAAACACAATGTTGATGTTGTTTCGGTATCATCTGGCTTTACAGGAACGGGCCTTGTAGGTGAGAAATATTGGCAAGCTATTAGAGCATTAAGAAAAGCAGGCATTCCAATGGTTGTAGCTACGGGTAACTATGCAACTTCTGCTTCAAGTTCTTCATGGGATTTGGTGGCAAATAATAATCTGAAAATGACCGACACTGGAAATGTAACACGAACTGCAGCACATGAAGATGCGATAGCAGTTGCTTCTGCTAAAAATCAAACAGTTGAGTTTGATAAAGTTAACATAGGTGGAGAAAGTTTTAAATACAGAAATATAGGGGCCTTTTTCGATAAGAATAAAATCATAACAAACGAAGATGGTTCAAAAGCTCCTAGTAAATTGAAATTTGTATATATAGGCAAAGGTCAAGACCAAGATTTGATAGGTTTGGATCTTAAGGGCAAAATTGCAGTAATGGATAGAATTTATACAAAGGATTTAAAAAATGCTTTTAAACGAGCAACGGATAAGGGCGCACGCGCCATTATGGTTGTAAATACTGTAAATTACTACAATAGAGATAATTGGACAGAACTCCCAGCTATGGGATATGAAGAGGATGAAGGAACTACTAGTCAAGTTTTCTCAATTTCAGGAGATGATGGTGTAAAGTTATGGAACATGATTAACCCTGATAAAAAAACTAAAGTTAAAAGAAATAATAAAGAAGATTTTAAAGATAAATTGGAGCAATACTATCCAATTGATATGGCAAGCTATAATTCTAATAAACCGAATGTAGGTGATGAAAAAGAAATTGACTTTAAGTTTGCACCTGACACCGACAAAGAACTGTATAAAGAAGATATTATAGTCCCAGCAGGATCCACATCTTGGGGACCGAGAACAGATTTACTTTTAAAACCTGATGTTTCAGCACCTGGTAAAAACATTAAATCCACTCTCAATGTCATTAATGGGAAATCAACTTATGGCTATATGTCAGGAACTAGTATGGCAACTCCAATCGTAGCAGCTTCTACTGTTTTGATTAGGCCAAAGTTAAAGGAAATGCTTGAAAGACCTGTGTTGAAAAATCTTAAGGGAGATGACAAAATAGATCTTACAAGTCTTACAAAAATAGCCCTACAAAATACTGCACGCCCTATGATGGATGCGACTTCTTGGAAAGAAAAAAGTCAATACTTTGCATCACCTAGACAACAGGGGGCAGGGCTAATTAATGTTGCCAATGCTTTGAGAAATGAAGTTGTAGCGACTTTCAAAAACACAGATTCTAAAGGCTTGGTAAATTCTTATGGTTCTATTTCTCTTAAAGAAATAAAAGGAGATAAAAAATATTTTACAATTAATCTTCACAATACATCAAACAGACCTTTGACCTTTAAAGTTTCAGCATCAACTGTAACTACAGATGCCCTAACTGACAGACTCAAACTGGATGAAACATACAAAGATGAAAAATCTCCAGATGGGAAGCAAATTGTTCCAGAAATTCACCCAGAAAAAGTCAAAGGAGCAAATATTACATTTGAGCATGACACTTTCACTATAGGCCCAAATTCTAGCTTTGATTTAAATGCGGTTATAAATGTTGGAGAGGCTAAAAATAAAAATAAATTTGTAGAATCATTTATTCATTTTGAGTCAGTGGAAGAAATGGAAGCTCTGAACTCTAACGAGAAGAAAATAAATTTCCAACCTTCTTTGTCGATGCCTCTAATGGGATTTGCTGGGAATTGGAACCACGAACCAATCCTTGATAAATGGGCTTGGGAAGAAGGTTCAAAATCAAAAACAATGGAAGGTTATGATGATGATGGTAAACCGAAAATTCCAGGAACCTTAAATAAGGGGGTTGGTGGAGAACATGGTATAGATAAATTTAATCCAGCAGGAGTTATACAAAATAGAAAAGATAAAAATATAACATCCCTAGATCAAAATCCAGAATTATTTGCTTTCAATAACGAAGGGATCAACGCACCATCATCAAGTGGTTCTAAGATTGCTAAAATTTATCCTTTAGATTCAAATGGAAATCCTCAAGATGCTCAACTTGAAAGAGGATTAACACCTTCTCCACTTGTATTAAGAAGTGCAGAAGAAGGAATGATTTCAATAGTAAATACAAATAAAGAGGGAGAAAATCAAATCGACTTAAAAGTCATTTCGAGAGAACACTTTATTAAAGGAATTTTGAACTCTAAGAGAAATGATGCAAAGGGAATCAAATCTTCTAAACTAAAAGTTTGGGGTGACTTGAAATGGGATGGACTCATTTATAACCCTAGAGGTAGAGAAGAAAATGCACCAGAAAGCAAGGATACTAAAGATCCTGCTACTAAGATAAGAGGTCAATTTGAACCGATTGCGGAAGGTCAATATTTCTATAAATTTAAATATAGATTAACTAAAGATTATCCATGGCAGGTTTCCTATATTCCTGTAAAAATTGATAACACAGCCCCTAAGATTGTTTCGATTGATTTTTCAAATCCTGAAAAAATTAAGCTGATCACAAAGGATACTTATCACAAGGTCAAAGAGCAATACAAGAATGAAACTTTATTTGCGAGAGATCAGAAAGAACATCCTGAAAAATTTGACGAAATTGCCAACGAAGTTTGGTATGCAGGAGCCGCTCTTGTTAATGAAGATGGAGAGGTTGAGAAAAATCTTGAAGTAACTTATGCAGGTGAGGGTCAAGGAAGAAATAGGAAACTTGACAAAGACGGAAATACCATTTATGAAATTAAAGGTGCAGGAGATTTAAGAGGAAAAATCATTGAAGTCATTGCACTAGATGGCTCTAGCAATTTCACAAAGATTCATAGAATTAAATTTGCTGATCATGCTGATGAAAAGGGGATGATTTCCTATTATCTAGTAGATCCTGATCAAGATTCATCTAAATACCAAAAGCTTGGAGAGATTTCCGAATCTAAATTTAAAAATTTAGAAAATAGAAAAGAGGATAGTCTTAAAAAAGATACAACTGAAGTAGAACATCATCAAGAAAATGAAGAGGCTACCGAAGAAAAATCTAGCTTTACTATCAATAAAGCCATTTCAACAATTAGAGACTTTGAAAGCAAAGATTTAAAGAAACTGATTAAAAAGAAATTTAGAGAAGTTGATGACTTTACAAGTGAAACTGGTAAGAGAACAGAGGAATACGATTATAAATACGATGATAAGGGAAATATCATTGCATATGACGATGGTAGTGCCTTAGAATATGAAACTGAAAAACTTGACGAAATCAAATCAAAAATTTATGGTGTTCTAAGCCCGTCTAAAGATGGACACTTTGAAATTCTTGGAAAGATAAGTAATGTTTCTAAAAATGCCAAGGTATATTATGGCAATAATTATAAATCGATAGAAATCAAAACGACCAAGTATGATTCGCACTCAAAAACGATGACATTTGATTTATACGCTAATATTAATGATATTGTGGATGGATTAGCTTTTGCAGGAGATATGAGATTCTTTGTTAAAGATGATGATCAGATAAAAGCTGAAACTAAAATTAGAATGCCTGAAAAAAATAAGGAAACTAAAGCAGAATATCCGTATGCATCAAGTTATGGGAATGTAATAGAATTAGGAGAAGGAGATCTTTCAAAAAATAAACCAAACAATTTAACGGACATGGAATCTGGTAAAATCTATGCTGATTCAGAAAAACAACAATATCTATTAAAGGATAACATCATTCTAAGAAAAGGCTATGCACTAAAAGTGACTACCTATAATCCTGGAAAAACAGATATGTTAGAAGGAAATGGAGTCTATAGCCAGGAAGATATAGCAAAAATACAAAAGGCCAATCCTAATCTAAGAGTCTTATCAGAAAAAATAATTTATGCTGATAGTAGAAATGTTGAAGATGGAAGAAGTACTCAACCAGTATTAATGTCGGCTTTGGACGGCTTTAACATTGTAAGGTATCAAGTGTTTACCTTTAAAATGAATGATAAAGGGGAAGCAATCGATAAAGATGGAAATCTTGTGACAGATTCTTCTAAACTTGTATTATTTGGTAAGGATGGTAAAGAGTACACAGGAGAGGATAAGTCCAATGTAGAAGCTATAAAAGAAGATGGCTCTACGTTATTTATTGATGCAAAACCAGTAAATCTTTCAATGGACAAGAACTACTTTAATCCATCTAAATCTAATAAAATTTATGTACGAAATCCAGAATTTTATTTAAGAGGTAAGATTTCTGATAAAGGTGGTTTCAACTGGGAGTTGCGAGTTAATGAATCAGTTGTAGATAATTATTTAATCTATGGAGATTTACACATTGACAACACTAGAGATTTTAACATTAAGCTTAATGTTAAAGATGGTGACATCATGGACTGGGGGATGAAAGACTATAAAGCAAATGGATTTCCAGATAAGGTAACAGATATGGATGGAAATGTTTATCTTCAAACTGGTTATAGCGATTTGAATGCGAAAGCGGTTGGAGTACACTATCAATTTTTATATGATAATGTTAAACCAGAAGTAAACATTGATCCAAAAGGAAATACTAGTATCGAATATGCTAAGGGAAAATCTGTAGTCTTTAATATCAATGATAAAAGAAATAATGGATTCGATGGTGAGATTCAAGAACAACATATTTATGTAAATGGAAAAGAATATAAATCATTTGCTGATATTAAACAAATAGCAGATAAGACACTAAACATTAAGATAGTTGTAAAAGATTTCGCAAGAAATACAACCGTAAAAGAATTCATTTTAAACAAAGATACGGGAGAGGTGAGCGAACTAAAACCTCATACAGTAACTGTAACCATTCAAAATGGAAAAGAAATGAGTTCAACGATAGTGGCGGAAGAAGATTTCATTTTACCTGTCTATAAGGGTGAATTAGAAAAAGGATATCAATTTGATGGTTGGGAAATTTCTGGTTTCGAAGGAAAAAAAGACACTGGCTATGTTCTTAATTTATCAAAAGATACCCTTATAAAACCTGTATTCAAGAAAATAGAGGAGAAGAAGGAGGAGGAAAATAAACCTACTTTTGATGTATCCAAAAAGAAAGATAACTCACAGGTAAATCCTAGTCAATTAAATCAAAGTCATAGAAAAGAGGACTTACAAAGAGCAAATCATTCACAAAAATCTGATTCAACTAAGGATGTTACAACTACAGTTCTTGATAAAAACTTTGAAAATAAGAAGGAAGTCTATCTTAATGAACAAGAGAACATAGCTAATAAACAGACTAACATTGATAGTAAGTCGGATACTGACCATTCTGATAAGTTGCCAAAAACCGGAATGGTTAGAGAAGTTCTTATAACGTTCATTGCTGGAATATTGTTTATAGTAGGAGCACTTCTTGGATTGAAGAAAAAAGATCAAGATTAAGATAAAAGCTGTAGATGAGAAAATAACTGAAGAGTTGAGAAACTAGATATATAAAAACAGCCGCTAAAAATTTTTAGCGGCTGTTTTTAACTGTTTTTATAAGTAATTGGAAGGCTTCTAATAGTTGTTCTTGACTCGTTTGTGGAAGTTGAGTTAATTGATCAGCTAATAACTCTAGATGTGGATTCTTTGGGTTTATACGGCTTTCAAATAGCTCTGATGGTGTGATATTAAGAGCTGTGATAATCTTTTCTAGTGTATCGATTTTTATATTTGAACCCTTTGTTTCAAGGTTAGAAATATAATCTATGCCAACACTAGCCTTTTCACTGAGATTTTGCTGACTTAAATTTTTTTCTTTTCGTATGATTCGTATTCGTTGTCCGATATATTTTTGTAAATGAATTGATTCCATAAGCTACCTCGTTTCATTACCATGATACAAGGAAGTAAACTGTAAAATAACCCACACACAAACAAAATTTTGCAAAAACATTGCCTATAAACTAAAAATGTGTTAAAATAGTGATGTAAAATATATAAAATTGCATGATATACTACATATATCATAGTTTGACTTAACAGTCAAACCAATCCTATTAGATCTTACGAGGAGAAAATGATGAAAAAATTGCAAACCCTAACAACTTCAACAGCTATTGCACTTGCATCAGTTGGTGGAACTGTATTCGCTCAGGAAGCGCCTACTTCAGCGCCTGTTGACACAACTGCTGTCAATGAACCTGCACTTGTTGCTAAACCACAAGTGAAACCAGTTGAGAAAACTGAAGTTCCTGCACCTTCTACAGTGAAACCTGCGCTTGATGCACAAAAAGAAGTCGTTAAGACTGCTGAAGCTGATGTAAAAGCAAAAGAAACTGCTGTCGCTTCTGCTGAGAAAGAAGTAAAAGACGCAACTCAAGCTGTCAAAGATGCTGAAGCAACTGCTTCTCAAGCAATACCTGAAAAAGTTGCTCAAGTTAAAGACGCTCAAGCTAAGAACCTTGAAGCTCAAACTGCTAACCAAAAAGCAACTGAAGCTACAAATGAACAAATCAAAGCTGAAACTAAAGCTCTTGCAGAAGAACAATCAGACGTGGCAACTGCTCAAGCAAATCTTGACCAAGCGACTAAAGATGTCCAAGTTGCTGAAAACAACCTACGTTTGGCAGAAATTGCCCTTGAAAATGCTAAAGCAAGTGAAGCAGTAGCTAACTTCTCAGCAAATCTAGTTGACAAGAAAGCTGCTCTTGTAGAAGCTCAAACAGAACTTGAAGGAGCGAAAGCTGTTCAAACAACTGCGTCACAAGCTCTTGCAGATGCTACAGCAAAACTTCAAGCTCAAGAAACTGTCGTCAACAATTTGACAGCAGAAAGCAAAAAATTGATTGCTGAAAAAGCTGCACTTGTAAAAGAAGCCAAAGAATTGGCTGAACAATTGCAAGCCTATTTGGACGAACCTGTTAAACTCGCTACAGCCAAAGCTGCTCAAGCCAAAGCTGAAGCTAAATTGGCACAAGCAAAAGCTGACCTACAGACTGCACAATCTACTCTTGAAACTGTTCAATCTGCATACCGTACAGAACACGCTAAGTTGCTTGAATTACAAGCAGAATATGATAACCTCGTTGACCTTGCAGAAAAAGCTCAAGAAAACGTTGTTGCCAAATTGCCTGACGGAACAGTGATCGCTGTCCCTAAAGTAGCTCCAACTGCTGAAGCACTTCCAGAAGTCAATGTTGAAGAATTGCAACAAGCTCTTGCAACTGGCAAAGAAGTAACTTTGGACTCTCAAGGAAAAGTTGTTGTGAAGGAAAAGCAACAAACATACTCATCACCTGCTGTTAAAGCAGTAGAAAACGAAAAAATGAGTTACTCACGAGTAGAAAAAGTAAAAGCTTTACCAAATACTGGCGAAAAATCAAGTGTTGCGATGTTGGTACTCGGTGCAATTCTAGGAACATTTGGACTTGTAACAGTACGTAGAAAAAATTAGAATAACAAAAAATCTTCTTATTACAGATAGGAAGATTTTTTGGATTCTACCAATTTCATAAAATACGGTATCGAACTATATATTAAAAATTGTATTTTTAAAATTATCGTAAAAACTCAAGATTTATTTGATGAAGTACAGTCTATATGAAATATGATAAGTAAATACGCCTATTAGATTTTTTATAAACATAATATAAGTGAATAATATGAAAGGATAGCTCCTTTTCATTATCATAGTTAGACTATAAAAATATATAAAATTATTAAAAATTATGGTATAATTTATTTTAATAAACTAAATATAGAGTTTAATGGATGATTCTATTGATGCCAATATTTTAGGATTAGTTGATTGGTTTTCTTTTGAAAATCTATCTATTCATGGATACTGACAAAATCTTGCGAATTTGTCTAAGATATAGGTGAAATATAGTGAAAAAAGGGAGGAATACTATGACTAAGAAAAATTTTGAAGAGACAAATGATCCTAAAACAAGTGTCTCGAAGGGAGTGAAAGGCTCTTCTCCAGCTACAATTAGGAGCAAGGTATTTAAAATAAAAGTCTATATTGGCATTGCTATTAGTCTTTTGGTTGTTGCAATTTTAGCAAGTATCTTCTTATTCTCATCTAATAAGGCAAATAAAGAGTCAAGTCCAGCATCGTCTGTAACTTCAACTAAAGAGTCAACAAGTCAAACATCTACAAGCCAAGGAAAAACAGATGAGATTGATAAAGATAAGCAAGAGAAAATCCAGAAACTCAAGGATCAACTGACTGATTTAGACACCAAGATTACTGAAGCAGAAGCACTTGTTAGCAAGCTAAAAGAAGAAACTGCAGTTCCGAAACTGGATATTGAAGCATTAAGAAATAATGATTTATCAAGTTTGAAAGGTACATGGCGTACACTGTCGGGCAATGAATATGTCATTAATGAGTCTGGTGAAATGTATGCAACTAGTTATAGAGATGGTCAAAAATTTGAATATATTACTGAACTAAAAGGGTCAAAAGGTCAAGATCGTCGTAACTCTGAGACCGCTTCTCTAAGTGCTTGGGTAAAAGATTCTGTTGCTGGAGGATTTGTGGTAGTTGCCGTACCAAGTGGAGTTGTCATGAAACCTGGTGATGATGGAAAACTAACAGATAACAGCAATCATGACGAGGAGAGACTGTTTGCAGGACAGCAGTATGAAGCGATGTTGTCGAGACCAGAAGATGTTTACTATCGTGTAAAACCAGATACTAGTAAACTTGAGGAAGAGGAGAAGAATTTAGCTCAACTACAGGCTGAACGCGAAGCAATCAAAACTTCTCTAGAATCTAAGGAAAAGAAAAATACGAACTAGAAAAAACTAGTTTAGAATCTAACTGTCGATTGTTTTAGTTCAGAAATACTGTTGCAATCACTAGAATGAAGAAGCTCATTAGGGCTTCTTTTTCTTTCATTTTAATTATTGAACCACTTAGACCGAGATAGAGACCAGATAGGCAAAAGAACTTGTTCTTGAAACTGACCTCTGCTATAATAATTTTTGTAAGGGACGTGAAGGGTTGATATCAGATAACTCAAGTTCCTAAAAAAGAAATTGGAGATAAAAATGAAAAAATTATTAGGTATTGGATTCTTGCTAGTTTCAGCTTTGGTTTTGTATTTTGGTTCTGTTGGGTGGCCAAGTTTGGATGTCAATTTCTGGTCACTCATTCCGGTAGGCTTTTTCCTCTTTTTCACTCTAGAGAATCTTTTAAAAAAAGATTACAAGGCTAGTCTGATGTGTTTGATTATTGCCTTTATCATCGCCAATGCAATTTTGGACCTTTTACCAATTTCAAGTGGCTTGGTAATTGGAGCGGGCGTACTAGCTTGCATTGGTATTGGGACCTCTTTCCTGATAAAGATAAAAAATAAGACAAATAGAAAAGGCCTCGAGGTTTCTCGAGACCCTTTTTTACTTACCAGCGTAATATTTTTGAATTCCTTTCACGATACCTGCTACAAGCTTATCTTGATAGTGGCTATCTCGAATCTGTTGATTTTCAGCGAAATTATCCATATAACCTAGCTCTAGGAGGACGGCTGGTTTAGCAGTTTCTCGAAGAACGGCAAAGCTTCTTTCCAATAAACCAGCATCTTTAGCACCAGTTTCAGCTAACAATGAAGAATGGATAGCTGCTGCGAGGCGCTTGCTTTCGCTCATACGGTCAGGATGGTTATGCCAGTATGGGTTGATTTTACTTGGATAATCAGGTTCATCACTATAGGAATAGGTTTGAATACCGCTAGCTCTAGAGTACGCGTTACCAGTTGCATTGAAGTGAATACTAATAAAGATATCAGAGTTAGTCTTGTTAACCATACGAGAACGTTCTGTAACAAAATCTACATCAATATCACTATCACGTGAAGTGAGAACTTTGTAGCCAAGTTCTTCTAATTTTTTGCGTAATTTACGATACACCTGCATGTTGAGGTCTTTTTCAGCGACATTGTAATAGTATGCACCTGAGTCTCTTCCCCCATGTCCAGGATCTAAAAAGATGGTTTTACTGTATTGGCCTTTTACAAACCCAACTTCTTTTGAGACCTCAGAAATCCATTGACCATTTTTGTGGAATAGATGGTCTTTACCGTCAATTTTGTAAGTTCCAGAAACATAATGCCCATTATCATCTAAGTAGTAGCGGGCCTTATAAGTGTCGTCGTAAATCCACTCTTTTTTAGCCATATAACCACCAGCTTTGAGGTAATAAGCTCCAATCCATTCTTTTGATGCATACATTCCACCACGCTTCAAAAAGAACCAGCTGTTATAATTTTTATCAAATATCCATTCATTATCAGCCATAGCCCCATTGGTTTTTAGATAATAGCTTCCTGACCATTTATCGGCTAACATAGCTCCATCTTGAGCAAAAGAATACCAAGAACCGCTGATTTTTTCCCATTTGTTTTGGACAAATTTTCCAGATGCGTTCGCATAGAACCAGGTATCTTTAATTTTTACCCAGCTATTTTCAGCCATAGCACCACTGTTATTAAATAGGTAGCCCTTAAATGTAGTTGAACTTAACATGATTCCCTTTTTATCAAAGTAGTACCAAGAACCATTGATTTTCTCCCACTTGTCCTGAGAAATTTTTCCAGAGGATGTTGCATAGTACCAATTTTGGTCGATTTTTGCCCAGCCGTTTGTGACCATAGCACCACTTTTAGTCAGTAAGTAGCTGTCAAAAGTAGTATTACTAAGCATGATTCCATCTTTGTCGAAGTAATACCAAGAATCAGCAATTTTTTCCCATTTATTTTGAGAAATTTTTCCTGAAGAACTAGCAAAGTACCACTTTCCATTGATGAAGTTCCAACCGTTCTCAGCCATTACTCCATCTTTATTGAATACATAACCATCAAAGGTTGTATTGCTTAGTCGATTTCCATCGTTGTTGAAGTAGTACCACTTTCCTTGGATTTTTTTCCAGTTGGTAACAGGTTTATTGTGTTCGTAAAAGCGCCAGTTATTATTTTCTTCTTGCCAATCTTCTTTGATTTTTTCAACTTTTGTTTCTTCTTTTTTTACTTCAGACTTTTTCTCTGCTGTAGCGGGATTTTTTTTCTCTATTTTTTCTTCTTTATCATCAATTTTAGAAGAATTGTCTGTTTTTTCGACCTTCTCTTTCGATTTTTCTTTGTTTTCGATTTTTGAAGTACTTGAATGAGGAATTGTTACATTTTCTCGTACTGACTCTGCTTTATTTTCTTGAGCCTGGACAGTTGCTTGAGTGAATCCTAAAATAGATAGGACAACTGTACTCGCAAGTATAATCTTTTTCATTTTTTGTCCCCATATATATTTTTAGCATCTTAATACTATTCTCAACTATCAAACTGGACTTCTTCTAGGAGATAGTAGATAAAGCGTTCGCCCATCTTAGATAGGCTGGTTTTTTCATGCTGGATATAGACCAGCTCGATAGGGTCATCAATGTCCAGTGGGATAGAAACAATATTGTCTCCGTTGAGGTTGCTATTCAAAATACCTGTTGCGATCGTGTATCCATCCAGACCAATCAAGAGGTTAAATAGGGTAGCGCGGTCGCTGACTACGATAGATTTTTTGTGGTATTCCTGCGAGAGAATCTCTTCAGAGAAGTAGAAGGAGTTGTGAGTTCCTTGATCATAGCTGAGGTAAGGGAAGTTCTCCAAGTCTTCTAGTTTGACCTTGTCTTTCTTTGCCAGAGGATTGGTCTTACTGACAAAGATATGCGGTTGGGCGGTAAAGAGATGATGAGCCAGCAGGTGGTTGTCATCCAGCATTTTGGTTAAAACATCACGGTTGTAGCTGTTAAAAAATAGGACACCGACCTCACTACGGAAGTTCTTGACGTCGTCGATAATCTCCCAAGTACGAGTTTCACGAAGGAAGAGCTCGTATTTCTCCATATCACTTTTCTTGAGCAGAGAGACAAAGGCATTGACCACAAAGGCATAGTGCTGGGAGGAAACGCTAAAGAGTTCGCGGTGGGCGACAGGATTTTTATAGCGTTCTTCCAAAAGCTGGGTCTGCTCGACAACCTGACGGGCATAGGAGAGGAACTCCATCCCATCACGGGTCAAGGTGATGCCCTTGGGATTGCGGATAAAGATTTCAATGCCCATTTCGTTTTCCAAATCTCTCACAGCATTGGAAAGACTCGGCTGGGTGATAAAGAGTTGCTTGGCTGCCTCATTCATGGAGCCAGTTTCGACGATTTTGATAATATAGTGTAATTGTTGAATTCTCATGTTTTTATTGTACCACACTTGCGTCAGAATCGCCAAAGATGATAGGAAAATAAGGGGGAGTGTGTGAGTCTCTTCTTGAAAAAAACACAAAATTTTGCTAAAATGAGTCTTATGAAAACATTCTATGATGTGCAGCAATTCCTCAAACGATTTGGTATTATTGTTTACATGGGAAAACGCTTATATGATATTGAACTGATGAAGTTGGAACTCTCTCGGATTTACGATGCAGGGTTGATGGATAAACTAGACTATCTAGAAGCAGAAGCGGTTCTACGCAGAGAGCACAAGGTAGAATTGGATTATATTGAGAAAAATGGAGAAATGAACTAATGGTTACTTGGATTTTGTGGGCACTTATACTAGCAATGTTGGCATGGATGGGCTTTAACTATCTTCGTATTCGTCGTGCGGCTAAAATTGTAGACAATGAGGAGTTTGAAGCCTTGATTCGTACGGGTCAATTGATTGATTTGCGTGAGCCAGCTGAATTCCACAGAAAACATATCCTTGGGGCTCGCAATATTCCTTCGAGTCATTTGAAGACTAGTCTTGTAGCCCTTCGTAAGGAGAAACCTGTCCTTCTTTACGAAAATCAACGTGCGCAACGTGTCACAAATGCAGCACTCTATCTGAAAAAACAAGGTTTTTCTGAGATTTATATCCTTTCTTATGGATTGGATTCTTGGAAAGGGAAAGTGAAGACTAGCTAACCTTATTTCCAAATTAGTCGAATGATAGGATGAAGCTATTGTTTTATAGTATAATTAATTTGTATAAAATTTAAGGAGTTCTTAGAACATGAAAGAAAAGAAGAAAAATCCACTTTTTGTGGGTATCTTGTCGATTATTCTTGGTTTGTTATTTCCGTTGGGAGGTATTGGTTTAGGTATTACCAGTTTATTGTATGCTAACTCACTTCAAAAAGAATCTGGACTAGACTATAAAACAGAAAAAATTATAGCTATTGTAGGAATTGTAGTTTCCGTAATTAATTGGGTTTTAGGATTGATTCTTTTTATGAATTAACTAGTGTAAAACAAAAAAGCTTTATTTGAAAGCTTTTTTGTTTTATCCACTTTTCTCTATGTAGTTTTTAATAATTTTCAATTCCTCTTGGTTCAAGGGACGGTATTGACCTTCTGCTAGTTCTGGGTCTAATGTAAACTCACCGAACTGAACTCGTTTGAGAGAAGTCACCTTGACACCAACCGAAAGGAACATTTTCTTGACCTGATGAAATTTTCCTTCTGAAATGGTAATAGAGGCTTGACTGAAGGAAGGACTTGCAGATAGAATCTCTAGTCTTGCGGGTTTACAGACAGTACCATCTAAAAAGACAATTCCCTTTTGAAAGGCTTGGATATGGTCAGGTGTCAGAAGTCCATTAACCTCAACTCGATAAGTCTTATCGACATGATATTGGGGATGGAGGAGCTGAAAGCCCAAGGGTCCGTTATCGGTCATGAGGAGGAGTCCTGTCGTATCTCGGTCCAGTCGGCCGACGGCATAGAGCTTGTCAGATTGGATGTCAGGAGAAAGGAGGTCCATGATGGTTGGAAGTTCCCTGTCTTTATTGGCTGTAACGACACCAGCAGGTTTATGAAGCATAAGGTAGGTGTGCTCATAGCCTTGAACGATTTGTCCTTGAAAAAGGAGTTCTTGTAGACCTGTATCGATATTTTGGGCTAGGGAGCGGGCAGGGCAACCATCGACTAGAATTTCTCCTCTGAGTAAGGCTTGTTTCATGGCCTTTCGGCTGATTTTTTCTTGGGCTAATAAATTATCTAAACGCATACTGTGCCTATCTTATCATAAGTCGCTTGCTTTGAAAAGGCTTGACGTGAAAAGAAAAGCAGAGTGAAAACATTTACACTTGCTTGAGTTATGTTATTTACTTGAAATTATGGTATAATCGTTCAGTTAGAAAATAAATTTTGAATATTATAGAGGAAATCATGACAAAATTAAGAGAAGATATCCGTAACATTGCGATTATCGCCCACGTTGACCACGGTAAAACAACCCTCGTTGACGAATTATTGAAACAATCAGAAACGCTTGATGCACGTACTGAATTGGCTGAGCGTGCTATGGACTCGAACGATATCGAGAAAGAGCGTGGAATTACCATCCTTGCTAAAAATACAGCCGTTGCCTACAACGGAACTCGTATCAACATCATGGACACACCAGGACACGCGGACTTCGGTGGAGAAGTTGAGCGTATCATGAAAATGGTTGACGGTGTTGTTTTGGTCGTAGATGCCTACGAAGGAACAATGCCACAGACTCGTTTCGTATTGAAAAAAGCTTTGGAACAAGACCTTGTTCCAATCGTGGTTGTTAACAAAATCGATAAACCATCAGCTCGTCCAGCAGAAGTAGTGGACGAAGTCTTGGAACTGTTCATCGAGCTTGGTGCTGATGACGACCAGCTTGACTTCCCAGTGGTGTATGCTTCAGCTATCAACGGAACTTCTTCATTGTCAGATGATCCAGCTGACCAAGAAGCGACTATGGCACCAATCTTTGACACAATTATCGACCATATCCCAGCTCCAGTAGATAACTCAGATGAGCCTTTGCAGTTCCAAGTGTCACTTTTGGACTACAATGACTTCGTTGGACGTATCGGTATCGGTCGTGTCTTCCGTGGTACTGTTAAGGTTGGGGACCAAGTTACCCTTTCTAAACTTGATGGCACAACTAAAAACTTCCGTGTTACAAAACTCTTCGGTTTCTTTGGTTTGGAACGTCGTGAAATCCAAGAAGCTAAAGCAGGTGACTTGATTGCCGTTTCAGGTATGGAAGATATCTTTGTCGGTGAAACCATTACTCCGACAGATGCAGTAGAAGCTCTTCCAATCCTACACATCGATGAGCCAACTCTTCAAATGACTTTCTTGGTTAACAACTCACCATTTGCTGGTAAAGAAGGTAAATGGGTAACTTCTCGTAAGGTAGAAGAACGCTTGCAGGCAGAATTGCAAACAGACGTTTCCCTTCGTGTTGACCCAACTGATTCACCAGATAAATGGACTGTTTCAGGACGTGGAGAATTGCACTTGTCAATCCTTATCGAAACAATGCGTCGTGAGGGATATGAACTTCAAGTATCTCGTCCAGAAGTTATCGTAAAAGAAATCGATGGTGTTAAATGCGAACCATTTGAACGTGTACAAATCGACACTCCAGAAGAATACCAAGGGTCTGTTATCCAAAGCCTTTCTGAACGTAAGGGTGAAATGTTGGATATGATTTCAACTGGTAATGGTCAAACTCGTTTGGTCTTCCTTGTTCCAGCGCGTGGTTTGATAGGATACTCAACTGAGTTCTTGTCAATGACTCGTGGTTACGGTATCATGAACCATACCTTTGACCAATACTTGCCATTGATTCCAGGTGAAATTGGTGGTCGTCACCGTGGTGCCCTTGTTTCTATCGATGCTGGTAAGGCTACAACTTACTCAATCATGTCTATCGAAGAACGTGGTACAATCTTTGTCAACCCAGGTACTGAGGTTTACGAAGGAATGATTATCGGTGAAAACTCTCGTGAGAACGACTTGACAGTTAACATCACTAAGGCAAAACAAATGACCAACGTCCGTTCAGCTACTAAGGACCAAACAGCTGTTATCAAGACTCCTCGTATCTTGACACTTGAAGAGTCTCTTGAGTTCTTGAATGACGATGAGTACATGGAAGTAACGCCTGAGTCTATCCGTTTGCGTAAACAAATCCTTAACAAGGCAGAGCGTGAGAAAGCTAACAAGAAGAAAAAATCAGCTGAATAAGAGCTAGAAAGAGATAAAGATGGTTTATTTAATCATAGGACTCCTCTTATTACTACTCTATGTATTTGCGACACCAGAAAGCATTAAAGGGACAGTCAATATCGTCCTTGTCGTATTTGCTTTTGTAGCACTTTTGATTTTGCTGATGCTATCTGTCCTGCAAATCTTTCAGCTACCGACAGAATTCTTTATTGCAATCGCCATGCTCTTCCTAGCATACTTTAGCTTGCGAGATATTACCCTCATGTCGGTTAGTAAAAACAAAAGAAGATAAAAAGAGAGTTTCGGCTCTCTTTTTTTTGTAGAAATTTTACAATAGTTTGAATTGCCTTTTACTATAACATCATCTCTTTTGCTTGTAAAGTATGAAGGCGATAACTGGAATAAAATCCTCTAATGTCTTCTATTTTTTAGGAAATTATAAAACTTCATTACTAATGATATCTTAGTAAAATATGTTGATAGATTATATAAAAAGTGATATACTTAAGTAAAAAGAAATCGTTTTCAAAACGAGGAAGGATTAAATTTATTGTCTTGGTGCTCAGGGTGTGATGGATTAAACTAGGAGAATAATTCTAAGAATTTATAAAATGTAAAATTTCTTTCTATAGAGTTATTCTCTTATACAAGGAGTCTACTATGAAGAAACTATTCATATTATTATCAACTTTTTTTCTCAGCTTTTTCTTTGCTTGGATTATTGTCTTACGTGCGCCACAATATTTATATGCAAGCTATGATTCCGTCTCCTTACTTCGTGTCAAAAAGGATACTCAGGAACCGACGCGTGAGGTATTTGAACAGGAATTGGAGAATTTTGCAAACTCAGAACAGAGTTTAATAGCTAGAAGAATCGTAGAGCCGAGTAAGGATGGGACGACTCACTTTACTTATGCAACTTATGGTCAGGGAACTTTACCAAAAGAATTCCAAGAAGCTAGCCAAGAAAGTCGTGAACGTAGTGATCCGCTAAATAGTTATCTCCTTTTGTCAGGCTCCTTGACGAAAGAAAAGCTTGCCGATAAATTAGGAGATTTGGGTTATAAAGCAATTCCTGACCGAAAGACACCGCCCTATTCTCTTGCTTTTAGAATGTTACTAATTCCCCTTATTTTAATTAGTTTAGCAATATTTGGCTTATCTTTCTTTGCTCTAGTGATTATCACTCGGATTAAGGAAATGAGAGCTGCAGGTATAAAACTCTTTTCTGGTCAGACTCTCTTATCCATCATGGGGCATTCTTTATCGACTGATATCAAGTGGCTCCTTCTATCAGCCCTCCTTTCCTTCCTAGGTGGGGGAGTCGTTCTATTTAGTCAAGGTTTGTTTTATCCTATCTTGTTAGCTACCTATGGTTTTGGGATTAGTTTTTACCTTTTGTTTTTATTGGGGATTTCAATTTTACTAATGCTCCTTTACCTAATGAGTTTGAGTTACAAAGCATTAGTTCCCGTTATTAAGGGGAGATTACCCCTTAAACGCTTGATGACTTTAACCCTATTGTGTCAGTTAGTAGCTGTTTTTACAGTAGGCTACGCTGTTAAGACGGGTTTGACGTCTTACCAACGATTGAAAGAACTTGAAATTTCAAAACAAGCATGGCAGGACAGAGCAGACTATTATCAAATTTCTTTTGGTTTAGGTGATAGAGGAAAAGATACAGAAAATCTGAATAAGTGGTATGAATTTTCCAAAGAAGCAGTTGAAAAAGAACAGGCTCTATTTGTAAAAGATAATCTCATTCATTTTGCAAATCCTCAAGGAAAAAATGAACAGGGAGAGACACTGGATACCTATAGTCCAGATGCTAATGTTCTCTATGTCAGTCCAAGTTATTTGGATAAGGAAAATGTGGCAGTAAATGATGAGACTAGACAGAAACTAGCTCATCTTCAAAAAGGTGAATTTGGACTCTTATTACCAGAATCACTTCGTTCACAGGAAGCAGAACTTAAGAAAGTTTTTGAAGAACGTTTGAACTATTACGGAAAATCAAGCGAGGATAAAGACGCTCCTTTAGAGTATGAAATGAGAGCGATTGTTAGCTATCTTCCAACAGGAGAAAAACGATTTGTTTATAATAACGGTGAAAGCCCGGTATCCATCCAGTACTTAACTGATCCGATTTTAGTTGTATTTACTCCAACATCTACAGGTGATAGTATCATTTCCAAATCTAGTTGGTCTATCAATGCTGGAAAACAACTCTTTATCAAAGGATATGAGAGTGGGCTAGAACTCTTGAAGGAAGCTGGAATTTATGAGCAAGTATCCTATCTTAAAGAAGGAAGAAGTGTTTATCTAACTCGTTATAATGAAGTTCAAACTGAAACAGCAACTTTAATCCTAGGAGCTATTGTTGGAATAGCTAGTTCCTTGTTACTCTTTTATTCTGTCAATCTTCTATATTTCGAGCAATTCCGCCGAGATATCTTGATTAAACGAATTTCAGGTTTACGATTTTTTGAAACACATGCTCAGTATATGGTTAGTCAATTTGCCAGTTTTGTATTTGGTGCTAGTCTCTTTATTTTAAGCAGTCGAGACTTGGTGATTGGCTTGCTCACTTTATTAGTCTTTCTAGCTAGTGCAGTTTTGACGCTTTACCGTCAAGCGCAGAAAGAATCTCGTGTTTCTATGACAATTATGAAAGGAAAATAGGATGATTGAACTAAAGAATATATCTAAAAAATTTGGAAGCCGTCAGCTATTTTCAGATACGAATCTTCATTTTGAAGGTGGGAAAATTTATGCCTTAATCGGTACAAGTGGCTGTGGTAAGACAACACTCTTGAATATGATTGGACGACTAGAGCCATATGACAAAGGACAAATCATCTATGATGGTACTTCTCTTAAGGACATCAAGCCTTCTGTTTTCTTTAGAGATTACTTAGGATACTTATTTCAAGATTTTGGCTTAATTGAAAGTCAAACTGTCAAAGAGAATCTCAATCTGGGTTTAGTTGGTAAAAAGTTGAAAGAAAAAGAGAAAATCTCTTTGATGAAACAAGCTCTAAACCGTGTTAACCTCTCTTATTTAGATTTAAAGCAACCTATCTTTGAATTATCAGGAGGAGAAGCACAACGTGTTGCACTAGCGAAGATAATTTTAAAGGATCCACCTTTGATTCTGGCAGATGAACCAACTGCTTCACTAGACCCCAAAAACTCTGAGGAATTACTTTCCATCCTAGAATCTTTAAAAAATCCGAATCGGACCATTATTATTGCTACCCACAATCCTCTGATTTGGGAGCAAGTGGACCAAGTTATTCGAGTTACCGATTTATCACATAGATGATATGGAGAGATTCAGTTAGAAGAAAGAGTCACAAACACACTTTGTGGCTTTTTTATTTCCATAAAAATGGTAAAATAGTAAGAGTAGAAATGGAGTTCGAGACATGAAAGTAATAGATCAATTTAAAAATAAGAAAGTCCTTGTTTTAGGTTTGGCTAAATCTGGTGAATCTGCAGCTCGTTTGTTGGACAAGCTAGGTGCCATTGTGACAGTAAATGATGGGAAGCCTTTCGAGGACAATCCAGCTGCCCAAAGTTTACTGGAAGAAGGGATTAAGGTTATCACAGGTGGCCATCCTTTGGAACTCTTGGATGAAGAGTTTGCCCTTATGGTGAAAAATCCAGGCATCCCATACAGTAATCCCATGATTGAAAAGGCTTTGGCCAAGGGAATTCCAGTCTTGACTGAGGTGGAATTGGCTTATTTGATTTCTGAAGCACCGATTGTTGGTATTACCGGTTCAAATGGTAAAACAACCACAACGA
This sequence comes from Streptococcus mitis, assembly GCF_003942865.1. Classification (GTDB taxonomy): domain Bacteria; phylum Bacillota; class Bacilli; order Lactobacillales; family Streptococcaceae; genus Streptococcus; species Streptococcus mitis_BI. The sequence goes on from NZ_RJNZ01000003.1 coordinate 189,974, forward strand.
CCATGATTGGGGAAGTTTTGACTGCTGCTGGGCAACATGGTCTTTTATCAGGAAATATCGGCTATCCAGCTAGTCAAGTGGCACAAACTGCGTCAGACAAGGACACGCTTGTCATGGAACTTTCTTCTTTCCAACTCATGGGCGTTCAAGAATTCCATCCTGAGATTGTGGTTATTACCAACCTCATGCCAACTCATATCGATTATCATGGTTCTTTTGAGGAATATGTAGCAGCCAAGTGGAATATCCAGAACAAGATGACAGCGTCTGATTTCCTTGTCTTGAACTTTAACCAAGACTTGGCAAAAGAATTGGCAAGAAAAACACAAGCTACAGTTGTACCATTTTCAACACAGGAAAAGGTTGATGGAGCTTATTTGGAAGATGGTCAGCTCTACTTCCGTGGGGAAGTGGTCATGGCAGCGAATGAAATCGGAGTTCCAGGTAGCCACAATGTGGAAAATGCCCTTGCGACTATTGCTGTTGCCAAGCTTCGTGGTGTTGATAACCAGATCATCAAAGAAACTCTTTCAGCCTTTGGAGGTGTCAAACACCGTCTCCAATTTGTGGATGAAATCAAGGGTGTCAAATTCTATAATGATAGCAAGTCAACCAATATCTTGGCTACTCAAAAAGCCTTGTCAGGATTTGACAACAGCAAGGTCATTTTGATTGCAGGTGGTTTGGACCGTGGTAATGAGTTTGACGAATTGGTGCCAGATATTACTGGACTCAAGAAGATGGTCATCCTTGGTCAGTCTGCAGAACGTGTTAAACGGGCAGCAGACAAGGCTGGTGTGGCTTATGTGGATGCGACTGATATTGCAGATGCAACCCGCAAGGCCTACGAGCTTGCGACTCAAGGAGATGTGGTTCTTCTCAGTCCTGCCAATGCCAGCTGGGATATGTATGCTAACTTTGAAGTACGTGGCGACCTCTTTATCGACACAGTAGCGGAGTTAAAGGAATAATATGAAAAAAATTGTCTTTACAGGTGGGGGGACGGTTGGACACGTTACTCTCAACCTTTTGTTAATGCCTAAGTTCATCGAAGATGGCTGGGAAGTTCACTATATTGGGGACAAGCGTGGGATTGAACACCAAGAAATCCTCAAGTCGGGTCTTGATGTCACCTTCCATTCTATTGCGACTGGCAAATTGCGTCGTTATTTCTCTTGGCAAAATATGCTGGACGTCTTTAAAGTTGGATGGGGAATCGTCCAATCTCTCTTTATCATGTTGCGACTTCGCCCACAGGCTCTTTTTTCAAAGGGGGGCTTTGTCTCAGTACCGCCTGTTATTGCTGCGCGTATGTCGGGAGTACCGGTCTTTATTCATGAATCTGACCTATCTATGGGCTTGGCCAATAAAATCGCCTATAAGTTTGCGACTAAGATGTATTCAACCTTTGAGCAAGCTTCAAGTTTGTCTAAGGTCGAGCATGTGGGAGCTGTGACCAAGGTTTCAGACCAAAAAACTCTAGAACCAGATGAATTGGTGGATATCCAAACCCACTTTAATCCTAAATTGCCAACTGTATTGTTTGTCGGTGGTTCTGCAGGTGCTCGTGTCTTTAACCAATTGGTGACAGACCATAAGAAAGAACTGACAGAGCGCTACAATATTATCAATTTAACTGGAGATTCTAGTCTGAACGAGTTGAGCCAAAATCGTTTTCGTGTTGACTATGTGACCAATCTCTATCAACCCTTGATGGAATTGGCTGATATTGTTGTGACACGTGGTGGTGCCAATACGATTTTTGAGCTCTTGGCTATGGCAAAATTACATGTTATTGTGCCACTTGGTCGGGAAGCTAGTCGTGGTGACCAGATTGAAAATGCAGCTTACTTTGTAAAAAAAGGCTATGCGGAAGAGCTTCAAGAAAGCGATTTGACCTTGGACAGTTTGGAAGAGAAACTTTCTCACTTACTAAGCCACAAGGAAGATTACCAAGCTAAGATGAGGGCTTCCAAGGAATTGAAATCTCTAGCAGATTTTTATGAATTATTGAAAAAAGATTTATCATAAGGAAAGTAAATGTCAAAAGATAAGAAAAATGAGGGCAAAGAAATCCTCGAAGAATTTAAAGAGTTATCAGAATGGCAGAAACGAAACCAAGAATATCTAAAAAAGAAGGCTGAAGAAGAGGCAGCCCTAGCTGAGGAGAAGGAAAAAGAAAGACAAGCTCGAATGGCTTCGAAATCTGAAGAGTTAGATGAAACTGAGGACAAAGAGAGTGAGCCTGATCCAAAAGATCCAGAATCAGCTAAGGAAGAGTCTGAAGAAAAAGTAGAAGAGTCAGAAGACGTCAAAAAAGAAGTAGCCAAAGAAGAATCAAAATCCAAAGAACCAAAGAAAGAGGATAAAAAGGCAGATAAAAAGCCTGTAAAGGAAAAACCGGTCAAACCGAAAATTCCAGGAGTTCATATCTGGCGGGCTATCTCGATTTTGTTTCTCAGTCTGCTTTTATTGGTTGTCTCTGCCTACTTGCTCAGCCCTTATGCGACCATGAAGGATATTCGTGTTGAGGGAACAGTGCAAACTACAGCTGATGATATTCGACAGGCTTCAGGCATTCAGGATTCGGATTATACGATTAACCTTCTGCTAGATAAGGCAAAATATGAAGAGCAGATTAAGTCTAACTATTGGGTTGAATCAGCTCAGCTTGTCTATCAATTTCCAACCAAGTTTACAATCAAGGTCAAGGAATATGATATTGTGGCCTACTATGTTTCTGGAGAAAATCATTATCCAATCCTTTCAAGCGGTCAGCTTGAGACCAGTTCGGTGAGTTTGGTGAGTCTGCCAGAAACTTATATATCAGTTCTCTTTAATGACAGCGAACAAATCAAGACCTTTACCTCAGAACTTTCTCAAATTAGCCCCGAACTCAAATCTGCTATCCAAAAGGTGGAACTAGCCCCAAGCAAGGTGACATCAGATCTAATTCGATTGACTATGAATGATTCGGACGAGGTCTTGGTTCCCCTTTCTGAAATGAGTAAGAAATTGCCTTACTATAGTAAGATTAAGCCACAATTGTCAGAACCAAGTGTGATTGACATGGAAGCTGGAATTTACAGCTACACTGTGGCGGATAAATTAATCATGGAGGCTGAGGAAAAAGCCAAACAAGAGGCTAAGGAAGCTGAGAAGAAACAGAAAGAGGAAGAGAAGAAAAGGCTGGAAGAACAGCAGAATAAACTAGAAGAGGAAAGGAAAAAGCTGGAGGAAGAGGGCAATCAAAACCAAACGACCCGACGTTCATCGCGGCGCTAGGCTTTATCTTTTCTCTCATAGTTCTTTAGTGACCATGTTTTTACTTGACAAGTGCTAGTAGAAATAATAGAATAGTAAAAAACCTTTAAAGCAGTCCAGAGAGGCAGCTAAGGTTAGACGGTGAAAGGGTGGAGACTACCCATTTTTCGTGGAACCTTGCTGTTGGCAGGTTCCTTTTTTCGTGGCTTCTGTTGCCCAGACTCTCTCACTAGCAAAGGTAAAAGGAGAAACCTATGCGAGAACATCGTCCAGTTATTGCTCTTGATTTTCCTAGTTTTGAGGCGGTCAAGGAATTTTTAGCTCTTTTTCCAGCAGAAGAAAGCCTTTATCTAAAGGTAGGGATGGAGCTTTATTACGCAACGGGGCCTGAGATTGTGTCTTACTTGAAAGGTCTGGGGCACAGTGTCTTTTTGGATCTCAAGCTGCATGACATTCCTAATACAGTCAAGTCAGCCATGAAGGTCCTGTCTCAGCTTGGTGTGGATATGACAAATGTTCATGCGGCTGGCGGCGTAGAGATGATGAAGGCTGCGCGTGAAGGTCTTGGAAGTCAAGCCAAATTGATTGCTGTTACTCAGCTTACATCAACATCAGAAGCTCAGATGCAGGATTTTCAAAACATCCAAACCAGCCTGCAAGAGTCTGTGATTCATTATGCCAAGAAGACGGCTGAAGCGGGATTAGATGGTGTTGTTTGCTCGGCTCAGGAAGTGCAACTCATCAAGCAGGCCACCAATCCAGATTTTATCTGTCTGACACCGGGCATTCGTCCTGCAGGTGCTGCAGTAGGAGATCAAAAACGCGTCATGACGCCAGCGGATGCTTATCAAATCGGTAGTGACTATATCGTAGTGGGACGTCCTATTACCCAAGCTGAGAATCCTGTTGCAGCTTATCATGCCATCAAGGATGAATGGACACAGGACTGGAATTAAAGAACTAGATTAGAAAAATAAAAGGAGAATACCATGACACTTGCTAAAGATATCGCTAGCCACCTCTTGAAAATTCAAGCCGTTTACCTCAAACCAGAGGAGCCTTTCACTTGGGCATCTGGTATCAAGTCCCCCATTTATACGGATAACCGTGTGACCCTTGCCTATCCAGAAACTCGTACCTTAATTGAAAATGGCTTTGTAGATGCTATCAAAGAAGCCTTTCCAGAGGTAGAAGTGATTGCAGGTACTGCAACAGCTGGGATTCCACACGGAGCTATTATTGCTGACAAGATGAACCTGCCATTTGCCTACATCCGTAGCAAACCAAAAGACCACGGAGCTGGTAACCAAATTGAAGGTCGGGTAGCTCAAGGTCAAAAAATGGTAGTGGTTGAAGATCTTATTTCAACAGGTGGTTCTGTTCTTGAAGCAGTAGCAGCAGCAAAGCGAGAAGGAGCAGATGTGCTTGGTGTTGTAGCGATTTTCAGCTACCAATTGCCAAAAGCAGATAAGAACTTCTCAGATGCAGGTGTCAAACTTGTGACGCTTTCTAACTACAGTGAGCTCATTCACCTAGCCCAAGAAGAAGGTTATATCACACCAGAAGGACTGGACCTCCTTAAACGCTTTAAAGAAGACCAAGAAAATTGGCAAAATGCCTAAAACATAGAAAATCAGGTAGTCACTAGGATTACCTGATTTCTTTTTTAGACTAGAAAATGAAAAGATTATTTGAATTTCCATAACTTAAGAAAGTTTATCATTTTTTATTATCTCTGTAAAATGATTGAAAGTATGAAATTTACAAACAAAATATTTGAAAAGTTTTGAAAAAAGAGTTAAGATATTTTTGTAATATACAAAGTAAACGCTTACTTATTAAGGAGGGCATTTTATGTCATACAAAACAAGCAATGCAGAAGGTCATGTAGATTTCATTAATACTTATGATTTGGAGCCAATGGCGCAACAAGTTATTCCTAAAGCAGCATTTGGCTATATTGCTAGTGGGGCGGAAGATACTTTCACTTTGCGTGAGAATATTCGTGCCTTTAACCACAAACTCATCGTTCCGCATACACTTTGCAATGTAGAAAATCCAAGTACAGAGATTGAATTTGCAGGCGAGAAATTATCTTCACCAATCATTATGGCGCCTGTTGCGGCTCATAAATTGGCAAATGAACAGGGTGAAGTGGCGACTGCGCGTGGTGTGCATGAGTTTGGTTCCCTCTATACAACTAGTTCCTACTCTACTGTAGATCTTCCAGAAATTACGGAAGCCCTTCAAGGAACACCTCACTGGTTCCAATTCTATTTTAGTAAGGATGACGGAATCAACCGCCACATCATGGACCGTGTCAAGGCTGAAGGTTATAAAGCGATTGTCTTGACGGCAGATGCTACTGTAGGGGGCAATCGTGAGGTGGACAAACGTAATGTTTTTGTCTTCCCAGTTGGCATGCCGATTGTTGAGGAATACCTACCAGAAGGCGCTGGAAAATCAATGGACTTTGTTTACAAATCAGCTAAACAACGTTTGTCTCCACGTGATGTAGAATTTATCGCTGAATACTCAGGACTTCCTGTTTATGTCAAGGGACCACAATGCCGTGAGGACGTTGAACGTTCGCTTGCTGCAGGAGCTTCTGGTATCTGGGTAACCAACCACGGTGGCCGCCAAATCGACGGTGGACCAGCTGCCTTCGATTCACTTCAAGAAGTAGCTGAAGCGGTTGACAAACGCGTGCCAATTGTCTTTGACTCAGGTGTTCGTCGTGGTCAACACGTCTTTAAAGCCTTGGCCTCAGGAGCAGACTTGGTAGCTATTGGCCGCCCTGTCATCTATGGTTTGGCCCTCGGTGGTAGTGTCGGTGTGCGTCAAGTCTTTGAGCATTTGAATGCGGAATTGAAGACAGTCATGCAGTTGTCTGGAACTCAGACTATTGAAGATGTCAAACACTTCAAACTCCGTCACAACCCATACAACCCAACCTTCCCAGTTGACCCACGCGACTTAAAATTGTATTGATAAAACAGCTTGCCTCCACTTGATGTGGAGGTTTTTCTTCGTCTATAGGAGGAATAAATCACCATTTAAAACAATATAAATATATTTTGCAATCAAATATCTTGCTAGGGCTTTCATTTTTTGCTATACTGGTGCAGTGATTAAATAATAAAGACATTTGGGGTGCTTTAGGCTGAGATGATACCCATTGAACCTGATACAGTTAAGACTGGCGAAGGGAAATGTGAACAGTTTTTTTCGTATGGCGAAATGAACTATCTAATCTTGTAAGTCAACTCTAATTCTTGATTGTAATTGGAGTTTTTTTGTTTATATAAAACTGGATAGGCTTGTTTATACTCAATGAAAATCAAAGAGCAAACTAGGAAGCTAGCCGCAGGCTGTACTTGAGTACGGCAAGGCGAAGCTGACGTGGATTGAAGAGATTTTCGAAGAGTATTAGGTAGCTCTCTGCAAATGCCCTCTATGTTCTTTAAAAGGATCAAGTGGAATTACGATTTTGCTTGGTATCTCTTGGTGTTTTATTAATTACTAGTGAGTAAAGAGAGGAGAAGTAAATATGGAAACACAAGACTATGCATTTGAGCCAGGTTTGACTGTTGGAGAATTATTAAAAAGCAGTCAGAAGGATTGGCAGGCTGCAATCAATCATCGTTTTGTCAAGGAACTTTTTGCGGGGACAATTGAGAATAAGGTCTTAAAAGAATACCTAGTTCAAGATTATCACTTCTTTGATGCCTTCTTATCCATGCTGGGTGCTTGCGTAGCCCACGCAGACCAGCTTGAATCTAAGCTTCGTTTTGCCAAGCAACTAGGCTTTCTTGAAGCAGATGAAGACGGTTATTTCCAAAAGGCTTTTAAAGAGTTAAAAGTAGCAGAGAATGACTATCTAGAAGTGACCTTGCATCCTGTAACAAAAGCCTTTCAGAATCTTATGTATTCGGCAGTGACTTCATCAGACTATGCTCATCTTTTGGTCATGCTGGTCATTGCAGAAGGTCTCTATTTAGACTGGGGTTCTAAAGATTTGGCTCTACCTGAAGCCTACATTCATTCCGAATGGATCAATCTCCACAGAGGTCCTTTCTTTACAGAGTGGGTTCAATTTCTGGTTGACGAACTCAATCGTGTCGGGAAAGGTCGAGAAGATTTGACAGAACTTCAGGAACGCTGGAATCAAGCGGTCGCTTTAGAATTAGCCTTTTTTGATATTGGTTATGACGCCTAGAGAAAGTTTAGGATATTTACAAATTTGATGAGGTAATTCTCTTCGAAAATCTCTTCAAACCACGTCAGCTTCACCTTAGATTATATATGTGACTGACCTCGTCAGTCTTATCTACAACCTAAAAGCAGTGCTTTGAGCAACCTGCGGCTAGCTTCCTAGTTTGCTCTTTGATTTTCATTGAGCATAAATCATTCAATGTAAATAAAAAAATTTCTTAACGAAAGATAGAAATAAATCGAAATCAGTAGATCGTATAAAGTGAAAAGGAAGGATTTCAATATGACAAGTTTAAAATTATTAAAAGAAAAAGCACCATTAGTCATTTGTATAACCAATGATGTAGTAAAAAATTTCACAGCAAATGGATTAGTAGCACTGGGTGCATCACCAGCTATGAGTGAGTTTCCTGCAGATTTAGAGGATTTGTTAAAGTATGCTGGTGGTTTATTAATAAACATAGGAACATTGACAGATGAAAATTGGAAATTATACCAAGCTGCTTTGAAAATTGCAGAGAAATATAATGTCCCAGCAGTTCTAGATCCTGTAGCCTGTGGAGCAGGAGAATATAGAAAAAAAGTAGCAGATGATCTAATCAACAATTATAAACTAGCAGCGATAAGGGGGAATGCTGGCGAGATTGCCTCTTTAGTGGGAATAAATGTGGCATCTAAAGGAGTAGATAGTGCAGGCGTAGATAATATTGATGAAATTGCTCTAGCAGCAAATGAAAAGTTCAATATTCCAATAGTAGTAACAGGTGAAGTGGATGCTATTGCGGTAAATGGAGAAGTGGTGACGATTCATAATGGTAGTGCCATGATGCCAAAAGTTATTGGGACAGGATGCTTATTAGGTGCTGTAGTAGCAAGCTTTATCGGACTAGAAAAAGGTCAAGAATTGAAATCATTAGAAACAGCAATGTTGGTTTACAATATCGCTGGAGAAATGGCAGCAAAACGCCCCAATGGGCATTTACCAGGGACATTTAAAGTTGAATTTATAAATGCCTTATACGAGATTACAGATGAAGATGTAAAGAAATTCAAAAGAGTGAAGTAAGATGTTTCAAAAAGAATTACTAAAACTATATTTTATTTGTGGAACGACTACTTGCCAGGGAAAAGATCTATATAGAGTCGTCGAGGAAGCCTTAAAAGGTGGTATAACCTTATTTCAATTCCGTGAAAAAGGTGAGGGGGCCCTGGAAGGTAAAGAAAAAGTCGAATTAGCAATAAAACTACAGGATCTTTGTAAAAAATACAATGTTCCATTTATCGTTAATGATGATATAGATTTGGCAATGGAAATTGACGCTGATGGCGTACATGTAGGACAAGATGACCTTGGAGTTGATGAAATTAGAAAATTGATGCCAGATAAAATAATTGGTCTTTCTATAAAAAACGAGAAAGAATTTCAACAATCAAAAGTTGAATATGTAGATTATGTTGGTGTAGGTCCTGTATTTGATACCCAGTCAAAGGACGATGCTGGTGGTGCTATAGGTTATGAATGTCTTAAATTGATGAGAAAACTATTGCCACAAATGCCCTTAGTTGCAATTGGTGGGATACAGACGAAACATATTAAAGACATTATGAAGACCAATGTTGACGGTGTTTCAATCATTTCAGCAATATCGTATGCAAAAAATATAGAAAAAACTGTTCGAGAAATGAGTGAACAATAGGTATCTATCCTTGGATTCTAAGTAAGTGGAAGTTTTCCTTTTCTAAAAAGATATGTCCTGATTCAGTTTAAATAGCTAATCTATCAAACAAGACATTTGGTTTTTGCAAAAGAAAGACTTGCTATCTTTGTGAGTGCAAGAGTGTGTTTCCCAGTTCAATTTCTTGAACTAGAATAAATCGTTTGTTATAATATTTATATAATTAAATAATAAAGACATTTGGGGTGCTTTAGGCTGAGATGATACCCATTGAACCTGATACAGTTAAGACTGGCGAAGGGAAATGTGAAATGGTTTTGTATTTATAGAAACGAACCATCTAATCTTGTAAGCTGAACTCTAATTTCTATCTGTAATTAGAGTTTTTTCTTTTACGAAACTGGATGAACTGAATACAAAGCATTTAGGTAGGTCTCCTTGAATGCCCCACTTTTCTTTAAAAAAAGGAGTTTTTTATGTTGAAAAAATGGCAATTAAAAGATGTTATCTTACTTGCTTTCTTGTCTATCTTTTTTGGTGGCGTTTTTGTGGGTTCAGGCTATCTGTTTGATATCCTCACCCTGATTTTAGCACCTCTTGGTTTACAGGCCTTTGCCAATGAAATCCTCTTTGGTCTCTGGTGTATGGCTGCACCCATTGCTGCCATCTTTGTTCCAAGAGTGGGAAGCGCAACGATTGGAGAAGTGCTAGCTGCGCTTGCTGAAGTTCTTTATGGTAGCCAATTCGGTCTAGGTGCCCTTTTGTCTGGCTTGGTTCAAGGTTTGGGAAGTGAACTTGGTTTTATCGTAACCAAGAATCGCTATGAAAGTTGGCTCTCTCTAACTGCCAATAGTATTGGGATTACGCTTGTTAGCTTTGTCTATGAATACATTAAGTTAGGTTACTACGCCTTCTCCCTTCCTTTTGTTCTTTCCTTGCTTGTAGTACGTTTTATTTCCGTCTTTTTCTTCTGTACTATCTTGGTTCGTGCCATTGTCAAACTCTATCATCAGTTTGCAACTGGAGGAAAAGCATAGATGGGGCTGGAATTACGGGAGATTCAGTCCCCAATTTTTTCAGAACCGATTGATTTTACCTTTCATGGGCAAGCCTTTACCTTGTTAGTTGGGAGCAGTGGTTCAGGGAAATCTAGTCTCTTTCAAATGATTGCCCAAGTCAGTTCTCTTCCCTATAGCGGTCAAGTCCTGATAAACGGGAGCGAGGTCAGTCAGCTTTCTATCATCGAACGTATCCAGACGGTTGGTATTCTATTTCAAAATCCCAATCATCAATTTACCATGGAGAACTTGTTTGAGGAGCTGGTTTTTACCCTAGAGAATATCGGCCATCCCGTTCAGGAAATTGATTCAAAAATAGCAGAGGTAGTCCAGCAATGTCGCTGCAAGGCGATTTTGCACCGTCCAATTCATCACTTATCAGGTGGGGAAAAGCAAAAGGCTGCCTTGGCTGTTCTCTTTGCTATGAATCCTAGGGTCTATCTCTTGGATGAACCTTTTGCTTCCATTGACCGCAAGAGTAGGATAGAGATATTGGAGATTCTAAAAGAGTTGGCTTCTAATGGAAAGACAGTTATTTTGTGTGACCATGATTTAACGGACTATGAAGCCTATATCGACCATATGGTGGAGCTAAGAGACGGCCAGTTAAGGGAGGTGTTTCAAATCCCTACCTCTGAGATGACACAGGTTGCTTCAAAGGAAGTTGCTTCTAGCTCAGAACTATTCCATATGGAGCGTGTGACTTGTGAGCTGGATAAGCGTCCCCTCTTTTCGATTGCTGATTTTACATTCTACCAAGGAATCTCCTGTATTTTGGGTGATAATGGTGTCGGGAAATCAACCCTTTTTCGGTCTATTCTTCAATTTCAAAAGTATAAGGGGCGCATTACCTGGAAGGGGACAGTCCTGAAAAAGAAAAAGAGTTTGTACCGTGACCTGACGGGTGTTGTTCAGGAAGCTGAGAAGCAGTTTATCAGAGCCAGTCTGCGAGAAGAGCTTCAATTAGATGGATCTGATTCTGAAAGAAATCAGCGAATTTTCCAAGCTTTACAATATTTTGATCTGGAGCAGGCACTCGATAAGAGTCCCTATCAATTAAGTGGTGGCCAGCAAAAGATTCTTCAGCTCTTGACCATCTTGACCAGCAAGGCATCTGTGATTTTACTAGATGAACCTTTTGCTGGTTTGGATGATAGAGCCTGCCATTATTTTTGTCAGTGGATTGTGGAGGACAGAAATCAAGGAAGAAGTTTTCTGATCATTAGCCATCGTTTAGATCCCTTGATCTCTGTGGTTGATTATTGGATTGAGATGACTAGTCAGGGTCTCAGTCATGTGAAAGAAGTGACAATTACCAAACCACTCATATCTCAGAGTAGCAATACTCAAGGGGAGGTGAGATAGTATGGTCAAAGTAGCAACCCAGACACCGATTATCAGTCTCTTCTTGCTGATTTTATCCTTGGAAACATCTTTCATTCCTTCGATTGCTCTGAATCTTTCGGTAGTCGCATTTTGTATTCTCTTTATGCTCTATTACCGTCGATTTAAGATGTTGGCTTGGATGATTCTGCTTGCCATTTTGCCATCTTTGGCCAACTATTGGGCAGTTCAGTTACACGGGGATGCTTCGCAGGCAATCATGCTTGGAACGAGGGCCTTTGTGACGGTTTGTATCGGCCTTGTCTTTGTTTTCTCCATTTCCCTAAAAGAGCTTCTCTTGTACTTGGCTCAAAAGGGGCTATCACGTTCTTGGGCCTATGCCTTGATTGTGGTTTTCAATGCTTTTCCTCTGATTCAGAAGGAAATTAAATCTTTAAAGGAGGCCTGTTTGTTACGCGGTCAAGAACTGCATTTTTGGTCTCCCTTGATTTACAGCAAGGTTCTGATGACGGTTTTTAGATGGCGGCATCTTTATCTGAGAGCTCTGTCGGCGCATGGATATGACGAACATGCACAGGTGGAGAATAGCTATCGGACTTTTTATATTCCTAAAAAAACAAAATTAATCTACCTACTTTTCTTTTTATTGCTTCAAACCAGTCTATTTTTATAAAGGAGATATTATGGAATTTACAGATATTGCGATGGAATTATCCAAGGAAGCTTGGCAGGCTTCCTTTCATCACCCCTTTGTTTTACAGTTGCAAGAGGGAAATTTAGACTCGTCCATCTTTCGCTATTACTTGATTCAGGATGCCTACTATTTGAAGGCCTTCTCAGAAGCCTATCACCTCTTGGCTGATAAGACTTCAAACCAAGAGATGAAAAGACTCTTGAAACAAAATGCTCAGAGTCTAGTGGAGGGTGAGTTATTTATCCGCCAACAATTTTTCAAGGAATTGGAAATCAGCGATCAGGAAATGGAGCAACATCCAATCGCTCCCACCTGCTATCATTATATCTCTCACATTTATCGTCAATTTGAAGAAGCAAATCTAGCCATTGCCTTTGCAAGTTTGCTGCCTTGTCCTTGGCTATACCATGATATAGGCAAATCACTTAATCTTAAACCATCACCAAATCCTCTCTACCAACAATGGATTGAAACTTATATTACGGATGAGTTAGAGCAACAGATCAGAGAGGAGGGAGCGCTGGTTAATCAACTCTATCGAGAAAGTGACGAGACAGACAGGAAAAAAATGCTAGATGCCTTCCACATTAGTGTTCACATGGAAGCCAAGTTTTGGGAAATGGCCTACCAACACCAGACATGGAAGAGTGATTTACAGTCTTTAGAAAAGTGAGAAGAATAGAAACATGAGAAAACACCAATTACAAGTTCACAAATTAACCATTTTATCTATGATGATTGCCCTTGATGTAGTCCTTACACCTATCTTTCGGATTGAGGGAATGGCACCGATGTCCAGTGTAGTCAATATTCTAGCAGGAATCATGATGGGACCTGTTTATGCTTTGGCTATGGCTACAGTGACAGCCTTTATCCGTATGACGACTCAAGGGATTCCGCCTTTAGCTCTCACAGGAGCGACTTTTGGAGCCCTTCTAGCAGGTCTCTTTTATAAGTATGGTCGAAAATTTCATTATTCCGCTCTAGGAGAGATTTTGGGAACAGGTATTATTGGTTCTATTGTTTCCTATCCTGTTATGGTGCTTTTTACAGGATCAGCGGCTAAGCTCAGCTGGTTTATCTACACTCCTCGATTTTTCGGAGCAACCTTAATCGGTACAGCGATTTCCTTTATTGCCTTTCGATTTTTAATCAAGCAGGAATTCTTTAAAAAAGTGCAGGGATATTTCTTTGCTGAAAGGATAGAATGATGCAGGCATTGACAAATCCTTTTCCTCTGGAAATGACTTCCCTCATTCACTGCATTACCAATGAGATTTCCTGTGAGATGCTAGCAAATGGGATTTTGGCTCTGGGATGTAAACCAGTTATGGCAGATGATCCCCGTGAGGTTCTTGATTTTACTAAGCAAAGCCAGGCACTCTTCATCAATTTGGGACATTTGTCAGCTGAGAAGGAAAAAGCAATCCGTATGGCAGCTTCTTATGCAGCTCAAGTTTCTCTTCCAATGGTAGTAGATGCGGTTGGCGTAGCGACTTCCTATATTCGTAAGAGCTTAGTCAGAGACCTTTTAGACTATAGACCTACGGTCCTCAAAGGAAACATGTCAGAAATTCGAAGTCTTGTTGGCTTAAAACACCACGGAGTTGGGGTCGATGCCAGTGCTAAAGATCAAGAAACTGAGGATTTGCTTCAAGTCTTGAAATACTGGTGTCAGACCTATCCAGGTATGTCATTCTTAGTCACAGGCCCCAAGGACCTCATCGTTTCAGAGAATCAAGTTGTTTTACTGGAGAATGGCTGTGCAGAATTAGACTGGATAACAGGGACAGGAGACTTGGTTGGAGCCTTAACAGCTGTTTTTCTCAGCCAAGGAAAGACTGCCTTTGAAGCTTCTTGCTTGGCAGTCTCTTATCTCAATATCTCTGCTGAGAAAATCGTTGTTCAAGGAATGGGATTGGAAGATTTTCGTTACCAAGTACTCAATCAGCTTTCGCTCCTCAAAAGAGATGAAAACTGGCTAGATGATATCAAAGGAGATGTTTATGAATAGAGAAGCACTTAGATTGTATCTGGTAACCAATCGCTACCAAGATTCAGTGGAAAGTTTTCTTGAAAAGATTGAGACGGCTTGCCGTGCAGGGGTTACCATAGTCCAATTACGAGAAAAAAATCTCACAACCAATCAATATTATCAACTGGCAAAACAAGTCAAGGAAATAACAGATGCCTATCAGGTACCCTTGATCATCGATGATCGTTTGGATATCTGTCTTGCGGTTGATGCTGCTGGTCTGCATATTGGAGACGATGAACTGCCAGTTCCGGTTGCCCGCAAAGTCCTAGGCCCTGAAAAAATACTCGGTGTAACAGCTAAAACGGTAAAAAGAGCCCTCGAGGCAGAAGAAGGGGGAGCAGATTACTTGGGGACAGGAGCCATTTTCCCAACCACGACCAAGGAAAATGCGCCTATCACGCTGATTTCAACCTTGAAGACAATTTGCCAAAGGGTCGACATTCCAGTAGTTGCTATTGGAGGCTTGACGTCAGAGAACATTGACCAACTTATTGGCACTGGCATAGCTGGTATAGCTGTAGTGCGTGATTTGATGCAGGCAGAAGATATAGAGGCAAAAACAAAGGCCTTTTTAACAAAGTTGGATGACATTATTTCCTAATTAATATTCAATGAAAATCAAAGAGCAAACTAGTAAGCTAGCTGCAGGTTGCTCAAAACATAGCTTTGAGATTGCAGATAAAACTGACCTAGTTTGAAGAAGTACAAAAACTCTCTAATTCCCTTAAAGTGGGAACTAGAGAGTTTTTTTAATCTTTAAAGCTTGTATGGTTGACTGGGCCAGAACCATGACCGAGTTGAGGAGCATCTTGGATGGCTTTTGTGATAAAGGCCTTGGCCTTATCGACTGCCTGATAAAGACTTTTGCCCTTGGCTAGTTCAGCCGTAATTACTGCAGCAAAGGTACACCCAGTACCATGGGTGTGACAGGTTTGAATTCTTGGACTTTCCCAGACAAATTGCTCATCCTTGGTAAAGAGGAAATCCTTGGCACCGCCTTCGAGATGCCCACCTTTAATAACAACAGACTGAGGACCAAATTCTTTTAAAATCAGGCGACCGGCACGTTGCATGTCTTCAGGATCATGGATTGAAAAACCAACAATCTCTTCTGCCTCAGGAAGATTCGGAGTGATAATGGTTGCAAGGGGAAGCAGGTTTGTTTTTAGGTAGGTTCTGGCACTGGCATCAATCAGGGTGTCACCGCTTGTTGCGACCATAACAGGGTCAAGGACGTAGGAACAGTCCAGCATTTTAAGATAGGGCTGGATGATTTCCATGATTTCAGTAGTTGCCAACATCCCAGTTTTTACAGCCTGAGGTTTGATATCCGAAAAGACACTGTCCAATTGAGCTTTCAACATTTGAGGAGAAACGTGCTCGATTAATTGAACGCCTCTGGTATTTTGAGCGACAAGACTTGTCACAACAGCCATTCCATAGACATCTCTAGCTTGGAATGACTTCAAATCAGCCATAATGCCAGCACCACCACTAGGATCAGTCCCTGCAATGGTTAAAGCAACGGGTAAATAAGTCATCTAAAACCTCCCAACCAACTGAAGTTTGTATTCTTAAGAACAAGCTAGTCTGTTTTAGAAAGGCAATAGAAGACTGCTAGTCCCCATTATCATTTCCACTTCCATCAGCTAGCATTACCTAGATTGAGTCAAAGGGTCTAACAGTTGTTAATCTCAGCTTTACGCACCCCTAGTGGTTGTTTTCTTTTTTCTTTAGTATAGCATATTTTTATAGTTTATATAGTAAGATTTGACTGCAAATCCTTTATCATAGGGTTAAAATTCAATTTTTCAAAGAAAAGATTAATTCCATAGTTGACAAATGTAGATTTTTGAAGTATACTAATAATTGTAATCGACAAATGTAGATTTAGGAGGTGTGATTATGCAGATTTCAGATGCAGAATGGCAGGTCATGAAGATTATTTGGATGCAAGGAGAGCAGACCAGTACGGATTTGATCAGGGTTCTGGCGGAGCGGTTCGATTGGTCCAAGTCGACCATTCAAACTCTTTTGGCTCGTCTGGTTGAGAAAGAGTGTCTGACTCGGAAAAAAGAAGGCAAGTCCTTTGTCTATTCAGCCCTTTTAACTTTGGACCAAAGTCGGGATTTACTTGTCCAAGATATCAAGGACAAGGTTTGTTCTCGTAGGATTAAGAACTTGTTGGCTGATTTGATTGCTGAATGTGATTTTACTCAGGCTGACTTGGAAGACTTGGAAGCTGTGATTTCTGAGAAGAAATCAAGCGCTGTAACAGAAGTAAGATGTAATTGTATGTAAAGGAGACGTCATGTTAAATATTATTGTAACCATTGTTTGTATTGCCCTTATCGCGTTTATCTTGTTTTGGTTTTTCAAAAAGCCTGAAAAATCTGGACAAAAGGCCCAGCAAAAAAAGGGCTACCAAGAGATTCGAGTGGAAGTCATGGGGGGCTATACGCCTGAGTTGATTATCCTCAAGAAATCAGTGCCAGCCCGCATTGTCTTTGACCGCAAGGATCCTTCACCATGTTTGGACCAAATTGTTTTTCCAGATTTTGGTGTACATGCGGACCTGCCAATGGGTGAAGAGTATGTAGTGGAAATCACGCCTGACCAGGCTGGAGAGTATGGTTTCTCTTGTGGCATGAATATGATGCACGGCAAGATGATTGTAGAATAGGAGAATGATATGACTGAAATTGTAAAAGCAAGTGTTGAAAATGGTGTTCAAAAAATCCGTATCACGGCAGACAAAGGCTACCATCCAGCTCATATACAGCTTCAAAAAGCGATTCCAGCTGAGATTACCTTTCATCGAGCAACTCCTTCAAACTGTTACAAGGAAATTCTATTTGAAGAAGAAGGCATCTTGGAACCAATCGGCGTAGATGAGGAGAAAGTCATTCGTTTTACACCTCAAGAATTAGGTCAACATGAATTTTCTTGTGGTATGAAGATGCAAAAGGGAAGTTATACAGTTGTTGAAAAGACTCGAAAATCTCTATCACTTTTACAGCGTTTTTGGATTACTAGTATCTTTACTGTGCCTCTTGTAATCCTCATGATTGGGATGACGACAGGAGGAATTAGTCACCAAGTCATGCGTTGGGGCACCTTTTTAGCCACAACACCGATTATGTTGGTGGCGGGTGGTCCTTATATCCAGAGCGCTTGGGCCAGCTTTAAAAAGCACAATGCTAATATGGATACCTTGGTTGCGCTGGGAACCCTAGTAGCCTATGGCTATAGTCTAGTTGCCCTCTTTGCAGGTCTTCCTGTTTACTTTGAAAGTGCTGGATTTATCCTCTTCTTCGTTCTTATGGGAGCCGTTTTTGAGGAGAAAATGCGGAAAAATACTTCACAAGCTGTGGAGAAACTACTGGACTTGCAGGCTAAAACAGCAGAAGTCTTGCGTGATGATAGCTATGTTCAAGTTTCCTTGGACCAAGTTCAGGTAGGCGACCTGATTCGAGTACGACCAGGTGAAAAGATTGCGGTTGATGGTGTTGTAGTCGAAGGTGTGTCCAGTATTGATGAATCTATGGTGACAGGTGAGAGCCTGCCGGTAGACAAAACAGTTGGAGATACCGTCATTGGCTCCACCATCAATAATAGTGGAACACTTGTTTTTAGGGCAGAAAAAGTTGGTTCAGAGACTGTTTTGGCACAGATTGTAGACTTTGTGAAGAAAGCCCAGACAAGCCGTGCACCGATTCAGGACTTGACGGATAAGATTTCAGGGATTTTTGTCCCAGCAGTCGTCATTTTAGGGATTGTGACCTTTTGGGTTTGGTTCGTCTTGCTCAGGGATAGTGTAGTTGTGCTTGGAGCGAGCTTTGTGTCTTCGCTTCTCTATGGAGTAGCAGTTCTGATTATTGCCTGCCCTTGTGCATTGGGACTTGCAACACCGACAGCCCTTATGGTGGGGACAGGTCGCAGTGCCAAGATGGGAGTTCTCCTTAAAAATGGAACGGTTCTACAGGAAATCCAGAAAGTCCAAACTATTGTTTTTGATAAGACAGGAACTTTGACGGAAGGGAAACCTGTGGTCACAGATATCATCGGCGACGAAGTAGAAGTGCTTGGATTGGCAGCTTCCTTGGAAGAAGCTTCTCAACACCCACTGGCTGAAGCTGTTGTGAAACGAGCGAGTGAAGCTGGACTTGAGTTTCACACTGTTGAAAATTTCCAAGCCTTGCACGGAAAAGGTGTCTCAGGGCAAATCAATGGAAAACAAGTTTTGCTTGGAAATGCTAAAATACTGGATGGCATGAACATTTCTAGCACTTATCAAGAAAAACTAGAAGAACTGGAAAAAGAAGCTAAGACAGTTGTGTTCTTGGCTGTTGAGAATGAAATCAAAGGCTTGCTTGCTCTGCAAGATATTCCTAAGGAAAATGCTAAGCTTGCCATCAGTCAGTTGAAAAAACGAGGTCTTAAAACAGTCATGCTGACAGGAGACAATGCAGGTGTGGCGCGTGCTATTGCCGATCAGATCGGAATCGAAGAGGTCATTGCAGGTGTCTTACCAGAAGAAAAAGCCCATGAAATCCATAAACTACAAGCGACTGGAAAAGTAGCCTTTGTTGGGGACGGTATCAATGACGCTCCTGCCCTTAGTGTAGCAGATGTGGGGATTGCTATGGGAGCTGGAACGGATATCGCTATCGAGTCAGCAGATTTAGTGTTGACAACCAATAACCTCCTAGGCGTGGTTCGTGCCTTTGACATGAGTAAGAAAACCTTTAATCGAATTCTGCTCAATCTTTTCTGGGCCTTTATCTACAATGTCGCCGGAATTCCGATTGCAGCAGGAGTCTTTTCTGGTGTTGGACTGGCCCTCAATCCAGAACTAGCTGGTCTAGCCATGGCCTTTAGTTCTGTATCTGTTCTGACTAGTTCACTCTTACTAAACTTTAGTAAAATAGATTAAAAGCGGGCTTGCTCGCTTTTAATACTCTTCAAAAATCTCTTCAAACCACGTCAGCTTTGTCTGCAACCTCAAAGCTGTGCTTTGAGCAACCTGTGGCGAGCTTCCTAGTTTGCTCTGTGATTTTCATTGAGTATTATAAAACAGAAGCTAAAAACGATTTCAAACTGTACTGTAATAGAGAATAAAAACTTCTGAGCAGATTCTTAGTAAAGTCAAAATAAATGTGATAAATTAGTATTGTAAAAATTTACTGAAACGTTTTCAAAAACTATATGAAACCTTTTTTAGTAGATTTAAAAATATTTGAAGGAGAGTTATCATTATGACTCAAGGGAAAATTACTGCATCTGCAGCAATGCTTAACGTATTGAAAACATGGGGCGTAGACACAATCTACGGTATCCCATCAGGAACACTCAGCTCATTGATGGACGCTTTGGCTGAAGATAAAGATATCCGCTTCTTGCAAGTTCGCCACGAAGAAACAGGTGCTCTTGCAGCGGTTATGCAAGCTAAATTCGGTGGCTCAATCGGGGTTGCAGTTGGTTCAGGTGGTCCAGGTGCGACTCACTTGATTAACGGTGTTTACGATGCAGCTATGGATAACACTCCATTCCTAGCAATCCTTGGATCACGTCCAGTTAACGAATTGAACATGGATGCTTTCCAAGAATTGAACCAAAACCCAATGTACAACGGTATCGCTGTATATAACAAACGTGTAGCTTACGCTGAGCAATTGCCAAAAGTAATTGACGAAGCTTGCCGTGCTGCAGTTTCTAAAAAAGGTCCAGCTGTTGTTGAAATCCCAGTAAACTTCGGTTTCCAAGAAATCGACGAAAACTCATACTATGGATCAGGTTCATACGAGCGTTCATTCATCGCTCCTGCTTTGAACGAAGTTGAAATCGACAAAGCTGTTGAAATTTTGAACAATGCTGAACGTCCAGTTATCTATGCTGGTTACGGTGGTGTGAAAGCTGGTGAAGTGATCACTGAATTGTCACGTAAAATCAAAGCACCAATCATCACAACTGGTAAAAACTTTGAAGCTTTCGAATGGAACTATGAAGGTTTGACAGGTTCTGCTTACCGTGTTGGTTGGAAACCAGCCAACGAAGTGGTCTTTGAAGCAGATACAGTTCTTTTCCTTGGTTCAAACTTCCCATTTGCTGAAGTTTACGAAGCATTCAAGAATACTGAAAAATTTATCCAAGTGGATATCGACCCTTACAAACTTGGTAAACGTCATGCCCTAGACGCTTCAATCCTTGGTGACGCAGGTCAAGCAGCTAAAGCTATCCTTGACAAAGTAAACCCAGTTGAATCAACTCCATGGTGGCGTGCAAACGTTAAGAATAACCAAAACTGGCGTGATTACATGAACAAACTCGAAGGTAAAACTGAGGGTGAATTGCAATTGTATCAAGTTTACAATGCAATCAACAAACATGCTGATCAAGACGCTATCTACTCAATCGACGTAGGTGACACTACTCAAACATCTACTCGTCACCTTCACATGACACCTAAGAACATGTGGCGTACATCTCCACTCTTTGCGACAATGGGTATTGCCCTTCCTGGTGGTATCGCTGCTAAGAAAGACAATCCAGATCGCCAAGTATGGAACATCATGGGTGACGGTGCATTCAACATGTGCTACCCAGACGTTATCACAAACGTTCAATACGACCTTCCAGTTATCAACGTTGTCTTCTCAAATGGTAAATATGCCTTCATCAAGGACAAATACGAAGACACAAACAAACACTTGTTTGGTTGTGACTTCCCTAATGCTGACTATGCGAAAATCGCTGAAGCTCAAGGAGCTGTTGGATTTACAGTTGACCGTATCGAAGACATCGATGCAGTTGTTGCAGAAGCTGTTAAATTGAGCAAAGAAGGTAAAACTGTTGTTATCGATGCTCGCATCACTGAACACCGTCCACTTCCAGTAGAAGTACTTGAATTGGATCCAAAACTTCACTCAGAAGAAGCAATCAAAGCCTTCAAGGAAAAATACGAAGCAGAAGAACTCGTACCATTCCGCCTCTTCTTGGAAGAAGAAGGGTTGCAATCACGCGCAATTAAATAATTTCTCTCGTCGAAAATCAAATGTAAACTGCGTTATCTTCACCTTGCCGTACTCCAGTACTGCCTGCGGTTTGATGCCTTGTTTATTCTTTGATTTTCATAGAGAGAAACTTGAAAAGATCGGAGCAATCCGGTCTTTTTATGGAGGATAGTAAATGAATTTAAATCAATTAGATATTATCGTTTCAGATGTTCCCCAAGTCTGTGCTGACTTGGAGCGTATTTTGGATAAAAAGTCCGATTATGTTGATGACAGTTTTGCTCAATTTACGATTGGTAGTCACTGTCTGATGTTGTCCCAAAATCATTTGATTCCTTTGGAAGATTTTCAGTCAGGAATCATTCTTCATATCGAGGTTGAGGATCTCAATCAGAATTACCAACGTTTAAAAGAGAACGGTGTCGAGATTTTACACGGTATTTCTGAAACGGATTGGGGAACAGAGTCCTTATTAGTTAAAGGCCCTGCTGGTCTAGTGCTTGATTTTTATCGTATGAAATAAGGCGTTTAGTTATTTGAAGATAACCTTAACTATTCTTAAAACAGAATGTGAGAATATGAACTATTGAAAGATCGGAGCAATCCGATCTTTTTAATATAAAGCAATTGCATATAAACAATTGACAGAGTTTTTCTAAAATCTTATAATAAAAACATAACAGTATAAAATAAGATTCATATGAAAGAATGGTTTCTGTCTGTTAGAGAAGACTGTAAAACATGTCCCTTTGCTTTAGTTTGTAAATCAGGATTTTGTCCAATGGCCAAGCATATTACGGAATTAAGCTCTTCTGTGATTTGTAAGAATATGCAAGAGAAAATTCGTAAAAATCTAGCACTTTATGCTATTTCTGGTTGCTATGAAGATATTTTAGATGTGGACTAGAGAGGGGTAAGCAAAAAATGTCTATTAAGAAAAACAAAAAGGTTGCAAAAAAGCTGAAGTTGTAAGCAATAATTGTAATATTTGTTAAGTTTATATAAAAATGGGGAGGGTGGCTAGTCTCTCTCTTTTTCTAGGAGGGCATTATGAATAAAATATTTCACTATCTGGATAAGAAAACGAAGTTTTATACAATCATCGGTGCACTGGCAAATGGAGGTTTGGCTCTTGCTCAACCCTTAGTCGTATCACAAGCTTTGTCCTTAAATCAAGGAGAACTGACTTATTCTAAAATCATACAGTTTGCTGTTTTTGGCTTTACAGTATACTTCGTCTTGTATAGCTTAATGCTCTTTTGTAATCATACACATAATGTTTTTCGACGTGAAATTCAAATGAATATGAGGGCAGATTTATTTGACAAGCTGATGATAAATAAAGATTTTAACGAAGATGAAAAAATCACCATGCTCACACAAGATATGGAGTATTTGGGGGATAATTACTTAGAAAAATACGTTAATATCATTTGCTGGAGTTTTGTAGCATTACTAACAGCGATTTATATTATTTCGCAAAATTTGTTACTAGGTAGTATTTTTGTCTTTTTCACTATTTTACGTCCTATTCCTCAGTTCTTGATGAATAAAAGACTCAAACATACTGGTGATGACATGGCACAAGGCAGAGTAGAAGTGCATAATCAAGTATCTGATAGTATCCGAGGAGCACATACTCTACTCATGAACCAAGCAATTTCTGAAAATCAGAACAGATTTTGGAAGATTAATAGACATTATCAACTAGCCATTCAAAAATTTTGCTTTACCCATAATATAATTTTCTTTTGCAACGGTTTCATGGTCTTCTTAAGCCAAGTTTTACCACTTGTTTTAGGTTTTTACTTTGCTATGGCTGGGCAGAAAGTGTCAGTGGCAAGTCTTGTTGCCATGTACATCGCAGCAGGTCAGCTGGTGAGCCCTATTCAGACTATTATGTATGATGCTGTAGATATACAAGGGGCAAAAACGACAGCAGATAAGATTTTTGGAGTATTAGAAATTGGAGATGTAAAACAGATAGATAAAAAAGATGCGCAAGAATTGAATGCTCTGCACATTAAAAATTTAAGTAAAACCTATGGTGACAGACAACTTTTTACTCATCTAAATTTGGATGTTCAAGCAGGTCAGAAAGTTTTAATCAAAGGACCGAGTGGTTGTGGTAAGTCAACCTTGTTTCGACTCATTACTGGAGAAGAAATAGCAGATGAGGGAGAAATTATCGGTGTGACAACTGTTAATGAATGTACATCAAGTTTTGTATCCAGTATAGGAATTATTAGCCAACATCCATTTCTCTTTAACGATACAGTGCGTTATAATCTGACCTTAGGACAAGAATTTTCTGAGGAAGAGTTGCTTGCTGTTTTGAAACAAGTCAAACTAGATTTGGAATTGACGGGTGGAATGGATTTTATTATCAAAAATAACGGGGAGAATATTTCTGGGGGACAAAGAGTAAGGATTGAATTGGCACGTTTCCTTCTTCGTAAAAAAAATCTGTTATTGGCTGATGAAGTGACCGCAACCCTAGATAAAGAAAACGCCCTCATGGTACATGAACTACTATTTTCTCTTCCTGTTATGATGTTAGAAATTGCCCATCATATTGATGATGAAAGTAGATATCAACAAGTTGTAGATTTAGGAAAATATTGATTCTGGCTGAAAAGTCAGTTTTATCAGAAAATAAAGTAAATATTTCAGCAATAAAACACCCAGTATCAAGATTTTTCAATACATAACAATATGCGTTTTTCTGATTATATATACTTTTCCTAACTTCACTCTGCTTTCTTATCACAAGATTGTAATAGTTTACATTTTTATAACAAAACTCTCAAACTCTTGCTTATTTTTGCATCATATTATAAAATAAAAAGCATAAAAGAATAAAAGAGGTTTTGAAAATGTCCGAAAAACAAATGAAAGTTTTAGGTTGGGTAGCGACCTTCATGTCTGTTATGATGTATGTGTCTTACTTCCCACAAATTATGAACAATCTGGCTGGTCAAAAAGGAAATTTCATCCAGCCCTTGGTTGCTGCCATCAACTGTAGTCTCTGGGTTTACTACGGTCTTTTCAAGAAAGAAAGAGATATTCCTCTTGCTGCTGCCAATGCTCCAGGTATTGTTTTTGGCCTTGTGACGGCTATTACAGCTTTGATTTAAAAAGAAGACTGGTTTCAGTTTTGTTCGTTTATGAAAATAGATGCTTCATTAAAGTAATTTTTGAATGAGAGTTGAGGGAAAAAGTCCAGTGACAGCTAGCTTTACAAGAGTCTTTTATGTTCGTCTCTATCAAAGAAAAAAGTATATCGTTACTATTTTTATAAAATTTTCTCCCTACTTTATAAGATGTTAAAAAGAGTTCAATTCGAACTCTTTTTTTGCTATAATGAGGGGAGAAAAATCAGACAGGAGAATATGATGTCAGAACCATTATTTTTACAATCAGTTATGCAAGAAAAAATTTGGGGTGGAACCAAGCTACGTGATGAGTTTGGCTATGACATCCCAAGTGAAAAAATAGGGGAATATTGGGCTATCTCAGCCCATCCAAATGGTGTCTCTAAAGTTGCCAATGGTTGCTACGAGGGAACAGATCTTGCTACTTTATATGCAGAGCACCGTGAATTGTTTGGCAATCGTCCAGAACCTGTATTTCCGCTTTTGACTAAGATTCTGGATGCCAACGACTGGCTCAGCGTTCAAGTTCACCCAGACGATGCTTATGGACTGGAGCATGAAGGCGAACTCGGAAAAACAGAATGCTGGTACATTATCGCTGCGGATGAAGGTTCAGAGATTATCTATGGTCACAATGCCAAGTCAAAAGAAGAACTTCGCCAGCAAATCGAGGACAAGAATTGGGATGCCTTGTTGACAAAAGTACCAGTTAAAGCTGGAGATTTCTTCTATGTGCCAAGTGGCACCATGCATGCTATCGGTGCAGGTATTTTAATCCTTGAAACACAACAATCTAGTGACACAACCTACCGTGTCTATGACTTTGACCGTAAGGATGATAATGGTAACTTACGTGAACTTCACCTTGAAAAATCCATTGATGTCTTGAACATTGGTGAGCCTGCAAATAGCCGTCCTGTAACTGTCAAAGCAGATGATTTGCTTTCAACTCTTCTTGTATCCAATGATTTCTTTGCTGTCTACAAGTGGGAAATTACTGGAAAAGTTGACTTCGAAAAGACGGCTGACTACAGCTTATTCAGTGTCTTGGCTGGTCAAGGTCAACTGACTGTCGATGGGAAAAACTATCCAATCCAAAAAGGCAGCCACTTTATCCTACCAAGTGATGTTGAAGCTTGGACTTTGGAAGGGCAAGGTTTGGAATTGATTGTTAGTCATCCATAAAAAAGAAAGGGCCTGAGTTTACTACTCAAGTCCTTTTTAATTACATAAATTGGGCGATGAAGACAACGATGATGATGATTGGAATGATGAAACGAAGAAGGAAGAGCCAGACTTGGAAAAGTCCTTGTTTCCATATTGTTTCATCAAGATGCAGTTCCTCCATGGCAAGAGCCTTTTTGAAGATGTAGCCTGTAAAAAGTGAAAGGCAGAGAGCTCCAAATGGCATAAGGAGATTGGAAACCAAGAAGTCCATAGCGTCAAAGAAGGTCTTCCCAAAGATGTGAACATCCGCCATGACACCGTAAGATAGGGCTGAAGGAATTCCAAAGACGAAGGTCAAGATTCCTAAAATGGCACTCCATTTGGCACGTTTGCTGTTGTCCTGGTTGGTGATATTGCCCACATTGATTTCCAGCATAACAACGGAAGAAGTGACCGTCGCAAAGAGGAAGAGCAAGAGGAAGAGGATGTAGAAAATGGTTCCAAAAGGCATCTTGTCAAAGAGTTGAGGCAAGACGATAAAGAGCAGGCTAGGTCCCCCTTCAGACTGGATATTGAAGGCTGACATGGCTGGGAAAATAGCTAGACCTGCCATGATGGATACCGAGATGTTCATGGCTACAATGGAAATTCCTGACTGGACTAGATTGGTTTTCTTATCCAAATAAGAAGCATAGGTGAGCATGGCTGTAACCCCTAGTGAGAGGGCAAAGAAAGATTGTCCCAGAGCATAGAGGAGACCAGCGCTAGTTAGGTTTGAAAAGTCTGGTTTGAGGAAGTAGAGAACCCCTTCCATGGCATTTGGCAAGCTGAGAGAGCGCCCAATGATCACTACAAAGATGATAAAGAGCAGGGGCATCATGACTTTCGAAGCTCTTTCAATCCCTTTTTGAACCCCACGTGATACAATGAAGATATTCAATAGGATAAAGGCTGCTTGAGCTCCTAGGGCAATGGCTGGATTTGAAATGATTGAAGTAAATAACTGAGCATAATCACCAGTTCCACTAAGTTGGAACAATTTTCCAAACTCAATGCCTAGATAGACTAAAATCCAGCCGCCAATAACACTGTAAAACGATAAAAGGATAAAAAGGGCAAAGGCACCAATCCAACCGATAAAGTTGTACTTACTATTCTTGCCTAGTTTTCCAAAGGTTTTGATTGCTGAGACACCAGCACTTCGGCCGAGGGCGAATTCAGCAAGCAAGAGAGGGAAACCGATTAAAATAGTGGAAACGAGAAAGACCAGTAAAAAGCCTCCTCCACCGTTAGCAGCAGTCATGTAGGGGAATTTCCAAACGGCTCCAAGTCCGATAGCTGAACCAGCAGATGCTAGAATAAAGCCTAGTTTAGAACCCCATTGCGATTTTTCAGACATAGTTAAACTCCTAAAATTAGTGTTACAAAAGAAAAAGCTACTGCCCTTGGCAACTAGCCTAATAAGTACTCAAAATGAGCGTTTCTTTTGATTGATAGACTTGACTATCCTATCATGTTTTCTAAGGTCTGTCAAGAAAACCATTTTCATGTTATGATAAAGTAAAAAATTTCGCAAAAACGCTTGACTCTGACCTAAGGGAAGGGGTTATACTATCAATGTAAGGATGAAATCATGTACCATATAAAAGAAGCTGCGCAGCTTTCGGGCGTCTCTGTCAAGACCCTGCATCACTACGATAAGGTAGGGCTTTTGGTTCCTGTAAAGTCGGAAAACGGCTATCGAACCTACAGTCAGGAGGATTTGGAACGCCTTCAGGTCATTCTTTACTATAAATATCTAGGCTTTTCTTTAGAAAAAATAGCAGAGCTATTAAAGGAAGAAAGGACAGATTTATTGCCTCATTTGACCAGGCAGTTGGACTATTTGACTCGAGAAAGGGAACATCTGGATACCTTGATTTCAACCTTGCAAAAAACCATTCAAGAACAAAAAGGAGAAAGAGAAATGAGCATTCAAGAGAAATTTGCTGGATTTAACTACCAAGACCATCAAAAATACCACCAAGAGGCGGTAGAGAAATATGGACAAGAAGTGATGGACCAAGCGCTCGAGCGCCAAAAAGATCACGAAGATGAGGCTACGGCTGCCTTCAATCAAGTCTTTCAAGCATTGGCACAAAATCTTCAAGCTGATCTACCTGTAACAGCAAACGAAAATCAAGAAGAAGCTGCTAAACTCTTGCAAGCCATACGTACTTATGGATTTGACTGCTCCATTGAAGTCTTCGGTCATATTGGTAAAGGCTACGTCTATAACCCTGAGTTTAAGGAAAATATTGATAAATTTGGACCTGGAACAGCCCAGTACACATCAGATGTCATTGCTCACTATGTAAGCACACAAACTCGATAAAACTCACAGACTAAGCTAGGACTGACAAAGCCAGTAACAGAATTTTAGTAGGAAGACACAGAATTAGATAAGATAAAAATCGGCGGAGTGATCTCTGCCGATTTACTGTTATTTGAGTTGGTAAGACCAGTCTTCTCCATCCTTGTAGTAAAAGAATTCACTGAGGTCCTCTTCGAGAAAAACACGAAGCATGTCAGACATATCCTCAGTAGCTAATTTTAGATGAGATAGATTTTCAAAATCTTCCCACCAGACTTTTCCTTCGTCTGAAGATTGGAGCTCACCAGTAAAGTGTTCTGTTTTGTAAAAGAGGACAACATAGCGATAATCTGCATCATCATACCAGTCTTTGATACCACAGAGTTGGGGTTTACAAACGGTCAGACCTGTTTCTTCTTTCACTTCACGAATGACAGCATCAACAAAGGACTCGCCACGTTCAACATGGCCACCAGGAAAAGTAATGCCAGGCCAGTTAGGACTAACTCGGTCTTGAACTAGGACCTTGTCCCCATTTTTAATCAAGCACATGTTGACAAATTCGACTGATTCTCTTCTGCTCATTTTTCACAACCTTTGATGTTTAATCGTAATGTAGACTTCCTGCCACCCAACCAGTGCAGAGAGCAGAAGTGATGTTAAACCCACCTGTGTGGGCATTGATATCCAGTACCTCACCAGCAAAGTGGAGACCAGGGGTCAGCTTACTTTCTAGAGTCTTAGGATTGATTTCCTTGAGACTGACGCCACCCTTGGTAACAAATGACTTGGCGAGGGACATTTTACCAGTCACAGGGATTTTAAGTCCCTTAATAGACTGGAGAAGTTGTTCTTTTTCCTTTTCAGTCAACTGTTTGACTTTGTCAGGATAGCCTTGCACAAAAAATTCTGCCAAGCGTTCTGGAAGCAAAGTTTTTAAAGCGTTTTTCAAGGATTTTTCACGATTTTCTTCTAGGAATGCAGCCAAGTCCTTCTCAGAAAGTTGAGGGAAAACATCCAGTGAGAGAACCTCCCCACCCTTGACAAAGCTAGACATACGCAGGGCAGCAGGGCCAGACAAACCAAAGTGGGTAAAGAGCAAATCGTGAGTGATGACATGCTTGCCATAGCTTAGGGTCACATCGTCCAACGAAATCCCCTGCAAGGCCTTGTGTGGAAAATCTGTCAATAAAGGACTTTCGGCAGCCTCAAGTTCGGTAATAGTGTGCTTAAAATGACGGGCAATCTCGTGACCAAAACCAGTCGAACCAGTAGAAGGATAGGATTTTCCACCAGTTGTGACAATGAGTTTATCACAAGTGAAGGTTTGGTCGGCTGATTTAAGAACAAATTGCTTATCTACCTTTTTAACCGAAACAATCTCGGTTTGAGTAGAAACTTGACCACCTAACTCAGTGATTTTCTTTTCCAAGGCCTCTATAATTGTCCGAGACTTGTCAGTAGCAGGAAAGACGCGTCCGTGGTCCTCGACCTTAAGTTTAACCCCATTTTCTGTAAAAAAGTTAATGATATCATGGTTATCAAACTGGGAGAATACACTGTAGAGAAAGCGCCCATTTCCAGGGATTCCAGCTAGTAGGTCATCTAGAGTTCCGTTGTTGGTTACATTGCAACGTCCCCCACCAGTCCCAGCTAATTTTTTTCCAAGTTTCCGATTTTTTTCGATGAGGAGGGTTTTCTGTCCATAAAAGCTACTGGAAATCGTAGCCATCATACCAGCAGGACCTCCACCGATAACAATAGTATCAAAATGTTTCATAGCTCTATTGTACCACAAAAAAACAAGAGATGATGGTCACCTCTTGTCAAGAATGTAATTAATCAATTTCATATCCCATCAGCAAACCACCATCTTCTGCATAGAAACTGCAGAGACCAGAGGTTGGTAGAATCTTGATATCCGCTTGTGGGAAGGTCTCGCGAATTCGTTCTGAGAGCTGTTGGCAACATTTCTCGTTATTGCGTTGGGCCATGATAATACGGCCTCCAGCATATCCAGCCTTCACCAACTCTTCATAGGCTGCCTGAACTGATTTCTTTGCTCCTCTTGCTTTTTGTAGCAATTCGAGAGTTCCAGTTTCACTAGCTTCTCCAACCATACGGATGTTGAGAAGGCCAACGACTGTACCGATAAGCTTACTCAAACGGCCGTTCTTCACCAAGTTATCGACTTTAGCTAGGACAAAAAGTAACTTGGTTTTTTCTTGATAGGCAGTGATAGCTTCAACCACTTCTTCAAAAGACAAGCCCTGGTCAATCAAGTCATTTAATTTTTCTACGAGCAAGTCAACTTCCCCACCAGCAGACAAACTATCAATCACATGAATTTTAGTGTCAGGATGGTCTTCCAGATAAATATTCTTAGCTAATTGAGCACTATTGTGGCTGCCAGAAAGAGTACCAGTGATGGTTACTAGGAAAATGTTTTTGGCTCCTTCAAATGCTCGCAAATAATCATCTGGGCTTGGACAAGCTGATTTTGAAGCTTCTGCAGTTGCATACATGGTTTCCATCATTTGGTCAATGTCAAGACTAGCATCATCAACAAAGACCTGCTCAGCTACTTGAATGGTTAAGGGGACACTTACAAAGGTTGTATCGATAGCTGGCTTTGCCAGTTGACGATAATCACAACCAGAGTCAGCAATAATCTTCCAAGTCATAGAAATTCTCCATCTTTGTCAGTTATACATTGACAAAGGTTCTGTCTTTTTTTACAATTATATCATGAAAACCCTTGAAACAAAAGCCTTATCCGTCTGTTGTGACAAGTAGAAAGAAAATGTTATGTCTGAACGTAGAATCTCTGAAAAATCTCTTGAAAATCTCAGAAAATCAAACCAAGAATCTAATTTATTAACTAGAGAAGCCATCGAAACAGCCCTCTTGCAGCTCTTGGAAAAAAAGGACTTGACCAAGATTAGTATTTCTGAATTGGTCAAACGTGCAGGTGTTTCGCGTGCGGCCTTTTATCGCAATTATGATTCTAAAGAGGAAATTTTAGAGAGTGTCTTTAAACGAACTGTCCACAACATCATGGAACAGCTACACCATTATGATTTAAAGACAGACCTTTATCTGGTCTGGGTTCACCTTTTCCGAGAGGCAAGAAAGGAAGCCAGAGTGATTCAACTGGCCTTGGATTACCATCTGGAAAAAATCTTTGTCCAAGCCATGCAGGAATTTCTAGAAAAATACCATGGGAAATCAAAAGGTGTCAGCTCTTATCTTCATTCCTTTTGGAGCTCGGCCATCGTCTCTGTCCTCCTAAAATGGATCAAGGATGGCATGAAGGTACCTGCTGAAAAGATTGCGGATTTACGGTTACCATTTTTTAAAAAATAGAGAAAAAGGAGAAGAGATATGACTGAAAAAAGACTGGCCTGGGATGAGTATTTTGCAGCCCAAGCATTACTAATTGCCAATCGTTCCACTTGTAAACGTGCCAAAGTGGGCGCGATTCTGGTAAAAGATAATAAGGTTATT
Source organism: Streptococcus mitis (assembly GCF_003942865.1). GTDB lineage: Bacteria > Bacillota > Bacilli > Lactobacillales > Streptococcaceae > Streptococcus > Streptococcus mitis_BI. The sequence goes on from NZ_RJNZ01000003.1 coordinate 221,458, forward strand.
TCCACTGGTTACAATGGTTCGGTGTCAGGAACCGAGCATTGTATTGATCACGAATGTCTGGTCATCGAAGGCCACTGTGTTCGCACCCTTCACGCTGAGGTTAATGCTATCCTTCAAGGTGCAGAACGTGGTGTTCCTAAAGGCTTTACAGCCTATGTGACCCATTTTCCTTGTCTCAACTGTACAAAACAATTGCTGCAGGTCGGCTGCAAGCGCGTGGTTTATATCAACCAGTACCGAATGGATGACTATGCCCAATACCTTTATCAAGAAAAAGGGACAGAATTGACCCATCTACCACTTGAGACCGTACAGGCAGCTCTTAAAGAGGCAGATTTAATGTAAAAATTATCGAAAATAAATGGTTTAGAAAGATTTTTAAACCATTTTTTGGTATAATAAGAAGAATAAATTGAAAGAAGGAACTCCAAAAATGGGAAAAATTGAAGTTATTAATCATCCACTGATTCAACACAAATTGTCAATCTTGCGTCGTACAGATACTTCTACAAAAGCTTTCCGTGAGCTAGTAGATGAGATTGCAATGTTGATGGGATATGAAGTACTTCGTGATCTTCCACTAGAAGATGTGGAAATCGAAACACCAATCACAAAAACAGTTCAAAAACAATTGGCTGGTAAGAAATTGGCCATCGTTCCAATCTTGCGTGCAGGTATCGGGATGGTGGATGGACTTTTGAGCTTGGTTCCAGCTGCTAAAGTTGGCCACATTGGTATGTACCGTGATGAAGAAACGCTTCAACCAGTTGAGTACTTGGTGAAATTGCCTGAGGACATTGACCAACGTCAAATTTTTGTGGTAGACCCAATGTTGGCAACAGGTGGCTCAGCAATCTTGGCTGTTGATTCTCTTAAAAAACGTGGCGCATCAAATATCAAATTTGTCTGCCTTGTATCTGCTCCAGAAGGTGTAAAAGCCCTTCAAGAAGCTCATCCAGATGTAGAAATCTTTACAGCAGCCTTGGATGAACGCTTGAACGAACACGGTTATATCGTTCCAGGTCTTGGAGATGCTGGGGACCGCTTGTTCGGTACAAAATAAAATTAAAAAGAGATTGACTTGGAAAAGTATTTCCAGTCACGAAAGGAGGTTGAATTTTTGTTTCTGTCTAATGAAAACAGAGCAAAAATTTGACCTTTTTTGACCTAGATATTATAATAGTCTTATCTTCAGTCATTTGACCAACAAAATTAAAACTCAAAAGGAGAATTGAATGATTCCTGTAGTTATTGAACAAACAAGCCGTGGAGAACGTTCCTACGATATTTACTCACGTCTTCTCAAAGACCGCATCATTATGCTGACAGGCCCAGTTGAAGATAACATGGCTAACTCTGTTATTGCCCAGTTGCTTTTCTTGGATGCCCAAGATAGTACAAAAGATATTTACCTTTATGTCAATACACCTGGTGGTTCTGTTTCAGCTGGTTTGGCAATCGTTGATACTATGAACTTTATCAAGGCAGATGTCCAAACTATCGTTATGGGGATGGCTGCATCTATGGGGACTGTCATCGCGTCAAGTGGAGCAAAAGGCAAACGTTTCATGCTTCCAAATGCAGAGTATATGATCCACCAACCAATGGGTGGTACAGGTGGTGGTACTCAACAAACCGATATGGCGATTGCTGCAGAACACTTGCTCAAAACTCGTAACATCTTAGAAAAAATCTTGGCTGAAAATTCAGGTCAGTCAATCGAAAAAGTCCATGCAGATGCAGAACGCGATAATTGGATGAGCGCCCAAGAAACACTTGAATATGGCTTTATTGATGAAATCATGGCCAACAATTCATTGAATTAATGATGATAGAAGGCAAACTCGACTGGGTTTGCTTTTTTTGGTATAATAGGGAGAGATTTCTTAGAAAGAGGATTTACCATGTTTGAAAAAGTCAATCGATCTGGCTTGATTATCTATCTTTACTATAATCGTGATGCCAAAAAACTGCAGGATTATGGAGATATTACCTATCATTCCAAGAAACGTCGTTACTTACAACTCTATGTTCCAACTCAAGAAGTGGAGCAATTGATTGGGCGCTTGAGCAAGGAAAAGTTTATAAAAAAAGTCAGAGTTTGTCATATCCAAGAGCTGGAAACACCCTTTGTGGGCAATCTTTATCGAGAGGAAAACGTTATCATCGAAAAAGTTCAAGAAAAGTGTTGACAATTTTCTGATAATTCGGTATATTCTTAATATGCTATTTATTTAAGAATAAGGAGACAAAAAAGATGAAGAAAAAATTTGCCCTATCGTTTGTGGCGCTTGCAAGTGTAGCACTTCTTGCAGCCTGTGGAGAAGTGAAGTCTGGAGCGTCAAACGCTGCTGGTAACTCAGTAGATGAAAAGACAATTAAAATTGGATTTAACTTTGAGGAAACTGGTGCCGTAGCAGCTTACGGAACATCTGAACAAAAAGGTGCCCAACTTGCTGTTGATGAAATCAATGCTGCAGGTGGTATCGATGGAAAACAAATCGAAGTAGTTGATAAAGATAACAAGTCTGAAACAGCAGAGGCTGCTTCAGTAACAACTAACCTTGTAACTCAATCTAAAGTATCAGCAATCGTAGGACCTGCGACATCTGGTGCAACTGCAGCTGCGGTAGCGAATGCTACAAAAGCAGGTGTTCCATTGATTTCGCCAAGTGCGACTCAAGATGGATTGACTAAAGGTCAAGATTACCTCTTTATCGGAACTTTCCAAGATAGCTTCCAAGGAAAAATTATCTCAAACTATGTTTCTGATAAATTGCAAGCTAAGAAAGTTGTTCTTTACACTGACAATGCCAGCGACTATGCTAAAGGTATTGCCAAAGCCTTCCGTGAAGCTTACAAAGGTGAAATCGTTGCAGATGAAACTTTCGTAGCAGGTGACACAGACTTCCAAGCAGCCCTTACAAAAATGAAAGGGAAAGATTTTGATGCTATCATCGTTCCTGGTTACTACACTGAAGCTGGTAAAATTGTAAACCAAGCGCGTGGTATGGGAATTGACAAACCAATCGTTGGTGGTGATGGATTCAACGGTGAGGAGTTTGTACAACAAGCAACTGCTGAAAAAGCATCAAACATCTACTTTATCTCAGGCTTCTCAACTACTGTAGAAGTTTCAGCTAAAGCAAAAGCCTTCCTTGACGCTTACCGTGCTAAGTACAATGAAGAGCCTTCAACATTTGCAGCCTTGGCTTATGATTCAGTTCACCTTGTAGCAAACGCAGCAAAAGGTGCTAAAAATTCAGGTGAGATTAAGGATAATCTTGCTAAAACAAAAGACTTTGAAGGTGTAACTGGTCAAACAAGCTTCGATGCAGACCACAACACAGTCAAAACTGCTTACATGATGACCATGAACAATGGTAAGGTTGAAGCAGCAGAAGTTGTAAAACCATAATAGAAAATATTGAAATAGGGAATGAGCCTCTGACTCACTCCCTGTTTCGATGTTTAAGAACCTATCAAAAAGTGAGGGGAAACCCTCAAAATTATAAATAGAAAGAGTGAATCTTATGCTCCAACAACTAGTAAATGGTTTGATTCTAGGTAGTGTTTATGCGCTGTTAGCACTAGGATATACCATGGTTTACGGAATTATCAAGCTCATCAACTTCGCCCACGGTGATATTTATATGATGGGAGCCTTTATCGGTTATTTCTTGATTAATTCTTTCCAAATGAATTTTTTTGTAGCTCTTATTGTAGCTATGCTAGCGACAGCCATTCTTGGTGTCGTGATTGAGTTCCTTGCTTACCGACCTTTGCGTCACTCTACTCGTATTGCTGTTTTGATTACAGCTATTGGGGTTTCTTTCCTATTGGAGTATGGCATGGTCTATCTGGTTGGTGCCAATACCCGTGCCTTCCCTCAAGCGATTCAAACAGTTCGCTATGATTTGGGACCAATTAGCCTAACAAATGTGCAGTTAATGATCTTGGCCATTTCCTTGATTTTGATGATTTTGTTACAAATCATTGTTCAAAAGACTAAGATGGGGAAAGCCATGCGTGCAGTATCCGTAGATAGCGATGCAGCACAATTGATGGGGATCAATGTAAACCGTACTATCAGCTTTACCTTTGCTTTGGGTTCAGCTCTTGCGGGTGCGGCAGGTGTTCTGATTGCCCTCTATTATAACTCTCTTGAGCCTTTGATGGGGGTTACTCCAGGTCTTAAGTCTTTCGTTGCCGCAGTACTTGGTGGAATCGGGATTATTCCTGGTGCGGCTCTCGGTGGCTTTGTAATTGGTCTATTGGAAACTTTTGCGACAGCCTTTGGGATGTCAGACTTCCGTGATGCCATTGTTTATGGAATCTTGTTGTTGATCTTGATTGTCCGCCCAGCTGGTATCCTTGGTAAGAATGTGAAAGAGAAGGTGTAAACGATGAAAGAAAATTTAAAAGTTAATATTCTATGGTTACTCCTTTTGTTAGCTGGTTATGGTTTGATTAGTGTACTGGTTTCAGTTGGAGTACTCAACCTATTCTATGTACAGATTTTACAACAAATTGGAATTAATATTATTCTGGCTGTTGGTCTTAACCTAATTGTTGGTTTTTCAGGACAATTTTCACTTGGGCATGCTGGTTTTATGGCGATTGGTGCTTATGCCGCTGCTATTATTGGCTCTAAATCACCAACCTACGGTGCCTTCTTTGGAGCTATGATTGTAGGTGCTTTGCTTTCAGGAGCAGTTGCCTTACTTGTCGGAATTCCAACCTTGCGCTTGAAGGGGGACTATCTTGCAGTAGCTACTCTCGGTGTATCTGAAATTATCCGTATCTTTATCATCAATGGTGGAAGCCTTACAAATGGTGCGGCAGGTATCTTGGGAATTCCTAACTTTACAACTTGGCAAATGGTCTACTTCTTTGTCGTGATTACAACCATTGCAACCTTGAACTTCTTGCGTAGTCCAATTGGTCGTTCAACTCTCTCTGTTCGTGAGGATGAAATCGCTGCTGAGTCAGTTGGGGTTAATACGACTAAAATTAAAATCATCGCCTTTGTCTTTGGTGCTATTACTGCAAGTATTGCAGGGTCACTTCAGGCAGGATTTATCGGTTCAGTTGTACCGAAAGATTACACTTTCATCAACTCAATCAACGTATTGATCATTGTTGTATTTGGTGGACTTGGTTCAATTACAGGTGCGATTGTTTCAGCTATTGTTCTTGGAATTTTGAATATGCTTCTCCAAGACGTTGCTAGCGTGCGAATGATTATCTACGCTTTGGCCTTGGTATTGGTAATGATTTTCAGACCAGGTGGACTCCTTGGAACATGGGAATTGAGCCTATCACGTTTCTTTAAAAAATCTAAGAAGGAGGAACAAAACTAATGGCATTACTTGAAGTAAAACAGTTAACCAAACATTTTGGCGGTCTAACAGCTGTTGGAGATGTGACTCTTGAATTGAACGAAGGGGAACTGGTTGGACTAATCGGTCCAAATGGAGCTGGGAAAACCACCCTTTTCAACCTCTTGACGGGTGTTTATGAACCAAGTGAGGGAACAGTAACACTAGATGGTCACCTTTTGAATGGAAAGTCACCATATAAGATTGCTTCCTTGGGACTTGGACGTACATTCCAAAATATCCGTCTCTTTAAAGATTTAACGGTTTTGGATAATGTTTTGATTGCTTTTGGCAATCATCACAAACAACATGTTTTTGCTAGTTTTTTGCGCTTACCAGCTTTTTACAAGAGTGAAAAAGAATTAAAGGCTAAAGCCTTGGAATTGCTTAAAATCTTTGATTTAGATGGGGATGCAGAAACGCTTGCTAAAAACCTCGCCTACGGACAACAACGTCGTTTGGAAATTGTTCGTGCCCTCGCTACGGAACCTAAAATTCTCTTTTTAGATGAACCAGCAGCAGGTATGAACCCACAGGAAACAGCGGAATTGACCGAGTTAATTCGTCGTATCAAAGATGAATTTCAGATTACGATCATGCTGATTGAACACGATATGAATCTGGTCATGGATGTTACAGAACGTATCTACGTACTTGAATATGGTCGTTTGATTGCTCAGGGAACTCCGGACGAAATTAAGACCAATAAACGTGTTATCGAAGCTTATCTAGGAGGTGAAGCCTAATGTCGATGTTAAAAGTTGAAAATCTTTCTGTACATTACGGTATGATCCAAGCAGTCCGTGATGTAAGCTTTGAAGTGAATGAAGGAGAAGTTGTTTCCCTTATCGGTGCCAATGGTGCTGGGAAGACAACCATTCTCCGTACCTTGTCTGGTTTGGTTAGACCTAGTTCAGGAAAGATTGAATTTTTAGGTCAAGAAATCCAAAAAATGCCAGCTCAGAAAATCGTGGCAGGTGGTCTTTCACAAGTACCAGAAGGACGCCACGTCTTTCCTGGCTTGACTGTTATGGAAAATCTAGAAATGGGAGCTTTCTTAAAGAAAAACCGTGAAGAAAATCAAGCTAACTTGAAGAAGGTTTTCTCACGTTTCCCACGTCTTGAAGAACGGAAGAACCAGGATGCAGCCACTCTTTCAGGAGGGGAACAACAAATGCTTGCCATGGGACGCGCTCTCATGTCAACACCAAAACTTCTTCTTTTAGATGAACCATCAATGGGTCTTGCCCCAATCTTTATCCAAGAGATTTTTGATATCATTCAAGATATCCAGAAGCAAGGAACAACCGTCCTCTTGATTGAACAAAATGCCAATAAAGCACTCGCAATCTCTGACCGAGGCTATGTACTGGAAACAGGAAAAATCGTCCTATCAGGAACAGGAAAAGAACTCGCTTCATCAGAAGAAGTCAGAAAAGCATATCTAGGTGGCTAAAAAGGTCCGGGGGCCCTTTTTAGTCGGCAGATGGAGATTGCGTAAGCAATCTTCGCATAGCCTGGGGGCCCTTTTAGTTGGCAGATGGAGATTGCGTAAGCAATCTTTGCATAGTCTGGGAGACTAGTTTAGGTTGCAAATAAAGATTGCGAAGCAGTCATCAAATCCAGGGGACGTTTCAATCGTTATATGAAGATGGTCAAACAATCATCATATAACAAGGAATTACTTTTCTAATCATCAGATGATAAAATGTTCTGGAGCTCCAACTTAGGAGCTTTTTCGTTTATGTTTGAATTTTGGAAATAAATGAAATGGTGTCTCAATTTTACTCAGATGATTTCGTGTTTGAATTGACATTTGTTTTTGTTCATATTATAATATGGATAATTAAAAATTGAACAGGAGGACTAAGAAATGGTAACAGAAAAACAATTTAAACTTTTGCGTTTTATGTTGATACATAAAGAAAAGACCTTCACTCAGAGGCAGTTAGCTGAAAAGCTAGATCTATCTTTAGGTACAGTTAATGCATTGGTGAAAAAATTGAAAGAAGAGAAGTGGATTGATGAGGAGCATCACTTAACTGAACTAGGCCAGAAAGTTTTAGACCCCTATCGAGTAGAAAATGCTATTATAATGGCTGCTGGCATGAGTAGTCGTTTTGCTCCCTTATCTTATGAAATTCCAAAAGGATTGCTTCAAGTTAAGGGTGAACGCTTGATTGAGAGGGAAATTAGACAACTGCAAGAAGCAGGAATAGAGGATATCACCGTTATTGTAGGCTATCTACAAGAAAAAATGTTCTATCTTGCTGAGAAATTTGGTGTAAAAATTGTAGTGAACAATGATTACTACAAATATAATAACTGTTCGTCTCTTATGTTGGTTAAAGATCAACTTTCCAACACTTATATTTGTTCATCGGATAATTATTTTGTGGAAAATCCCTTTGAGCAATATATTTATAGAGGTTACTACTCGACTATATTTGCAGAAGGTCAAACGGATGAATATTGTGCTATAGAGGACTCTAATCACACAATCACTGATATCAAGATTGGTGGGGAAAATTCTTGGGCCATGGTGGGGCACGTGTATTTTGACCGTGCATTTAGCGAGAAATTCAAAGAAATATTAGAAACCGAGTTTCAGCACGAACCTTATCGGGAACAGCTTTGGGAGGATTACTATTGTCGCCATGTCAAGGAACTCCTTTTAGAAGCTCGTCACTATTCATCGGATATTGTTAAAGAGTTTGATTCACTAGATGAACTACGTCAATTTGATGAACGTTATTTGATAAATGCAGACTCAGCTATTATTGATAATATCTGTAAGACACTAAAGTGTGTGGCATCAGATATTGTCAATATCAAGCCTTTAAAAGATGGGTTAACCAACACTTCATTTTCATTTGACTGTATAGGGAAAAAATATGTTTACCGTCATCCGGGCAGGGGAACTGAAAATTATATTGATCGAGCTAGTGAAGCAGTTTCTATGGAAATTGCCGCAAAATTAGAGATTGACCGTACCTTTGTAGCTATGAACAAGTATGAGGGCTGGAAAATTTCAGAATTTATTCCCAATGCTAAGCAACTTGATTATGAAAATTGGGATGATGTGACAAAAGCAATGGACCTCTTGAGATGCTTGCACCAATCTGGAGAAAAAACGGGACATTCCTTTGATCAATTTGAGGGAATTAATGATTTTAGAGAAAAATTGAAAGCTAGAAATCGATTTGAGTTTGATGGTCTCGAGGAATTGGATGAAACTGTTTCAATTCTCAAAAACTATTTACAGAATGATTCGAAACAGGTTGTTCTTTGTCATGGTGATTCCTATAGTCCCAATTTTTTGTTGAATGAAGCAGGTGAAATGAGCTTGATTGATTGGGAATATTCTGGAATGGGAGAGCCGGCAGGAGATTTGGGAACTTTTATCGCTTGTTCCAACTACACTGTAGAGGACGCAGAAAAAGTACTTGAAATTTATCTACAAGAAGTACCAGATAAGAAAACCAAACGTCACTACTTAGCTTATGTAGCAGTGACCTCATATTATTGGTTCTTATGGGCTTTGTTCCAGGAGAGTGTCGGAAAACCAGTTGGTGAGTTTCTCTACATCTGGTATCGTTATACTAAACAATATGGACAACTGGCCCTTGATTTGTATAGGGAGGAAAACTAAGATGAAAACTACATCCGAAATTGAAGAATTAGTAGCAACTGAAACAAAGAGAAGATTGGAAGAAATGGAGTCACCAAACTACGAGTTTGTTCAACCATTTCTAAAAAGTGATTTCATTTTAATCATCTTCTTTGTCCTAATCAACCTTGTTTTGATTATCTTAGCAATGACGGGAGGAATTCAATAACATGTCTCAAATGAATGACTATATCCAACAAGAAACCATAACAGGAATTGTCCCTATGACCAATAAGGATCGTCAGTATTCTTTTTGGGATCTCTTTCTATCGACAAGTGGTTTTGCCATCGCAACTTGGTGTTATACCCAAGGGGCTTATGTAGCTCAATATTTGACCTTTAATCAAATGTTGATTAATATTTTCAGCTTTAACATTATCTGGGTCTTTATTGAATGTCTTCCTATTTTGTTTGCCGTTAAATATGGAATTGATTTATGGATTTGGTTGAGAGCTGTTCTAGGAAAAAGAGGTGTAGCCCTGTTATCAACCATTATTAGTTTGGCTAACTTTGGATGGTATGCTGTTGCGGCTAATCTTTTTGCCAGTTCTATGATCCATTTGGCAAACAATTTTGGTCTTGGTTTAGAAAAGGGAGTATGGGCGCCTATTCTCGGTACCCTCTGTGTTCTTCTCGGTACTCTCATAGCTCTTGGAGGTCCAGAAGTGATTAAATGGACCAATCGTTTCTTAGTTATTGCCTTATTGATTGTCGGTCTGATTATCGTTGGAATCTGCTTTGTCGCCGTTCCCATAACTGATATTATGAATATTCAACCAGCCACCCAAGGAGATTTGACGCCATTAGAACGTTTTATGCTCTCTGGGGAAGGAAATGTTGCCTTTGCTTTCTCTTGGTCTACACAGGCATTGGTTTTACCACGTTTAGCAAAATCAGAACGCAGTGGTTATTGGGCTACAGCCTTATCATACGGAGTTGTGGCTCCATTCTTCGTTGCGACTGGTGGAGTTATGGCTCTAGCCATGTTTGTCAAAACAGGTGTTTATGAAAGTGATCCAACAACAATGCTATCAACTCTAAGCACTCCAGCCTTTGCACTCCTAAGTCTACTACTAGTAGCCTTTGCCAATATTGGAACCCAAGGGACAGGATCATACGTGAACTGTATGATTGTAAAAAGTGGGATGCCTAAAGTAAGTTATAAGCTAATGGTTTGGATTGCCATGATTTACGTGAGTCTACTCACCATCTGGGGAGGAGTGGAAGAGTATTTCGGATCCTTCATCTCCCTAGCTGCTTATATTCAGGGGCCAATTATTGGTATGATTGTTGTCGATTACTTTATCTTAAGAAAACGAAAACTCGACTTGCGTTCAGCCTATTTCCTTGAAGGTCATGACGCTTACGAGTTTACTAAGGGATTTAACTTGGTTGGCTTGTCTTGTGTATTTATCTCTTTATTGGTAGCAGTACTATTTGTTTACAACCCTGTAACAGCACAAATTCAAAGTCCAATTTTCTTAGTCACAACGGGTAGTGGTTTTACGGCGATATTCGGAGGCCTATTATACTGGCTAGCTAGTCTTACCCCATTGAGACGTTATATGATAAAAGATCGAGACACTGTTACGATTTAAGAAGAGAGGGGACTAAGGTTCCCTCTTAATTTATACTGGCATTTTATGAAAACTTCTCTGATTATTCAAAATTTTGAAAAAGAAATGTAAGCGTTTGATAGATTTGCAAAAAGATTGTATAATAGGGATAAGAATAGAAAAGGAGAAGTCTCATGGCAGTTAAAGATTTTATGACCCGCAAGGTAGTTTATATTAGTCCAGATACAACAGTATCTCATGCAGCAGATTTAATGAGAGAGCAAGGATTGCACCGCTTGCCTGTTATCGAAAATGATCAATTAGTTGGTTTGGTGACTGAGGGAACCATTGCACAAGCAAGTCCATCAAAAGCAACAAGTCTTTCTATCTATGAGATGAATTATCTTCTAAATAAGACAAAAGTAAAAGATGTCATGATTCGCGATGTTGTCACTGTTTCAGGCTATGCGAGTCTAGAGGATGCAACTTATTTGATGTTGAAAAACAAGATTGGTATTCTTCCTGTCGTTGATAACCATCAAGTCTATGGAGTTATTACGGACCGTGACGTTTTCCAAGCCTTTCTTGAAATTGCTGGTTATGGCGAAGAAGGGATTCGTGTACGCTTTGTTACGGAAAATGAAGTTGGTGTTCTCGGAAAGATTGTTTCTTTGATTGTAGAAGAAAATTTGAATATCTCCCATACAGTAAATATTCCGCGTAAAGATGGTAAGGTGATTATCGAAGTGCAAATCGATGGATCAATCGATTTACCAGCCTTGAAAGAAAAATTTGAATTAGAGAATATTCAAGTAGAAGAAATCACTCGTACTTCAGCAAAAGTCTTGTAAGAAGGGAAGCCGCAAGGCTTCTTTTTTCATGAAAAGGGGAGTAGAGCAAAAGATGGAAAGAAATGATAGATTATGGTATAATAAAACGATATAAAAAAGGAGTATTTATGGACATTTCAGAAATTCGTCAAAAAATTGACGCAAATCGTGAAAAATTAGCTTCTTTCAGGGGGTCTCTTTGACCTCGAAGGTTTAGAGGAAGAGATTGCCATCTTGGAAAACAAGATGACAGAACCTGATTTTTGGAACGATAATATAGCGGCCCAAAAAACGTCGCAAGAATTAAATGAATTAAAAAACACCTACAACACCTTCCACAAAATGGAAGAGTTGCAGGATGAAGTTGAAATTTTATTAGACTTTTTAGCTGAAGACGAGTCAGTGCATGAAGAGTTGGTTGAACAGTTGTCAGAACTTGATAAGATGATGACAAGCTACGAGATGACCCTTCTATTATCAGAACCTTATGACCATAATAATGCCATCTTGGAAATCCATCCAGGATCCGGTGGGACTGAGGCGCAGGACTGGGGTGATATGTTGCTTCGTATGTACACTCGCTATGGAAATGCTAAAGGCTTTAAAGTAGAAGTTTTGGATTACCAAGCAGGAGATGAAGCTGGTATCAAGTCAGTAACCTTATCTTTTGAAGGACCTAATGCCTATGGCCTTCTCAAGTCAGAAATGGGTGTACACCGTTTGGTACGAATTTCACCATTTGACTCTGCTAAACGTCGCCACACCTCTTTCACATCTGTAGAAGTGATGCCAGAGTTGGATGATACCATTGAAGTGGAAATTCGTGAAGATGATATCAAGATGGACACCTTCCGTTCAGGTGGAGCTGGTGGACAAAATGTCAATAAGGTTTCAACAGGTGTACGTTTAACACACATTCCAACTGGGACTGTTGTCCAGTCAACGGTCGATCGTACCCAGTATGGAAATAGAGATCGTGCCATGAAGATGTTGCAGGCTAAGCTCTATCAAATGGAGCAAGAAAAGAAAGCTGCGGAAGTTGATTCCCTCAAGGGTGAGAAAAAGGAAATCACATGGGGAAGTCAAATCCGTTCTTATGTTTTCACGCCATATACTATGGTAAAAGATCACCGAACTAGCTTTGAAGTTGCACAAGTAGATAAGGTTATGGATGGAGACCTAGATGGTTTTATTGATGCCTATCTCAAGTGGAGAATCAGCTAAGATAGAAAGGAACTCACATGTCAATTATTGAAATGAGAGATGTCGTCAAAAAATACGACAACGGAACGACTGCCCTACGTGGTGTTTCGGTAAGCGTTCAACCAGGGGAATTTGTTTACATCGTAGGACCTTCAGGAGCAGGAAAGTCAACATTTATTAGAGCTTTGTACCGAGAAGTCAAAATCGAAAAAGGAAGCTTAACAGTAGCAGATTTTAATCTAGTTAAAATCAAGAAGAAAGATATTCCGCTTCTACGTCGTAGTGTTGGGGTGGTCTTCCAAGACTATAAACTCTTGCCAAAGAAAACCGTTTATGAAAATATTGCCTATGCAATGGAAGTTATTGGTGAGAGTCGCCGTAATATCAAAAAACGTGTTATGGAAGTTTTAGACTTGGTTGGATTGAAGCATAAGGTTCGTTCTTTTCCAAATGAACTTTCGGGGGGAGAACAACAACGGATTGCGATTGCGCGTGCTATTGTAAACAATCCCAAAGTATTGATTGCGGACGAACCAACAGGAAACTTGGACCCGGATAATTCATGGGAGATCATGAATTTGTTGGAACGCATCAATCTCCAAGGTACAACTGTCTTGATGGCTACCCACAACAGTCAGATTGTAAATACCTTGCGCCACCGTGTCATTGCCATTGAAAATGGCCGTGTCGTTCGTGACGAAGCTAAAGGAGAATATGGATACGATGATTAGTAGATTTTTTCGTCATTTATTTGAATCATTAAAAAGTTTGAAACGAAATGGCTGGATGACAGTAGCAGCTGTCAGTTCGGTTATGATTACTTTGACACTTGTTGCCTTGTTTGCATCTGTTATCTTTAACACTGCGAAATTGGCTACCGATATTGAAAACAATGTCCGAGTGATGGTTTACATTCGTAAGGATGTGGCAGACAATAGTGAGACTATTGTAAAAGAAGGTCAAACAGTAACCAATAATGATTACCATAAGGTATATGATGCTTTGAAAGCTATGCCCACTGTTAAAAGTGTTACCTTCTCAAGTAAAGAAGAGCAGTACCAGAAATTAACTGAAACGATGGGCGATGATTGGAAAGTTTTTGAAGGGGATGCCAATCCACTCTACGATGCTTACGTAGTAGATACAAATACACCAAGTGATGTCCAAAAAGTAGCTGAAGAGGCTAAAAAAATTGAAGGTGTGTCAGAAGTTCAAGATGGCGGTGCAAATACCCAGCGTCTTTTCCAACTTGCTTCCTTCATTCGTGTTTGGGGATTAGTTATAGCTGGTCTGTTGATCTTTATAGCAGTGTTCTTAATTTCCAACACTATTCGTATTACAATCATTTCACGTAGTCGTGAAATTCAAATCATGCGTTTGGTGGGGGCTAAAAATGGTTATATCAGAGGTCCATTCTTATTAGAAGGTGCCTTTATCGGTTTGTTTGGTGCTGCAATCCCATCAGTTTTAGTTTTCTTTGTTTACAATATGGTTTATCAATCTGTAAATAAATCATTGATTGGGCAAAACTTGTCAATGATTACACCAGATATATTTATACCTCTCATGATTGCACTTCTTTTTGTTATCGGTATCTTTATTGGTTCAATTGGATCTGGTATATCAATGAGACGTTTCCTAAAGATTTAATACTATATTTCTTGAAATACTAGAATAATAATGTAAATATAAAAGAGGAAGTGTAAAAACTTTCTCTTTTTTCTCTATTTTTTTTATAAAAATCTTTACAAAAAAAATTAAAGTGGTATAATTAATACATAGCTAAGTGCAAACGTTTTCGTAAAACGTTTGCCTAAATAAAAATAAAGGAGATTTGAATGATGAAAGATACATTCAAAAATGTCTTGTCTTTCGAGTTTTGGCAAAAATTCGGTAAGGCTTTGATGGTGGTTATCGCGGTTATGCCGGCTGCTGGTTTGATGATTTCAATCGGTAAGTCACTTGTGATGATCAACCCTAACTTTGCCCCACTCGTTACTACTGGTGGTGTACTAGAGCAAATCGGTTGGGGAGTCATCGTTAACCTTCATATCTTGTTTGCCCTCGCTATTGGAGGAAGCTGGGCTAAGGAACGCGCTGGTGGTGCGTTTGCGGCAGGTCTTGCCTTTGTCCTAATCAATCGTATCACTGGTACAATCTTTGGCGTATCAGGAGATATGTTGAAAAATCCAGAAGCTATGGTAACAACTCTCTTTGGTGGATCAATCAAAGTTGCTGATTACTTCATTAGTGTTATGGAAGCTCCAGCACTTAACATGGGTGTCTTCGTAGGGATTATTTCTGGTTTTATTGGAGCAACTGCTTACAACAAATACTACAACTTCCGTAAGCTTCCTGATGCACTTTCATTCTTTAACGGAAAACGTTTTGTACCGTTTGTAGTTATTCTTCGTTCAGTAATTGCTGCAATCGTACTTTCAGCTTTCTGGCCACTTGTGCAAACTGGTATCAATAGCTTTGGTATCTGGATTGCTAACTCACAAGAAACTGCTCCAATCCTTGCACCATTCTTGTATGGTACATTGGAACGCTTGCTCTTGCCATTTGGTCTTCACCACATGTTGACTATCCCAATGAACTACACAGCTCTTGGTGGTACTTATGAAGTCTTAACTGGTGCAGCAAAAGGTAGCCAAGTATTTGGTCAAGATCCACTTTGGCTTGCATGGGTAACAGACCTTGTTAACCTTAAAGGTACAGATGCAAGTCACTACCAACAATTGTTAGATACTGTTCACCCAGCTCGTTTCAAAGTTGGACAAATGATCGGTTCGTTCGGTATCTTGATGGGTGTGATTGTGGCTATCTACCGTAATGTCGATGCTGATAAGAAACATCAATATAAAGGTATGATGATTGCGACAGCTCTTGCAACATTCTTGACAGGGGTTACTGAACCAATCGAATACATGTTCATGTTTGTAGCAACACCTATGTACCTTGTTTACTCACTTGTTCAAGGTGCGGCCTTCGCTATGTCTGATGTAGTAAACCTACGTATGCACTCATTCGGTTCAATCGAGTTCTTGACTCGTACACCTATTGCGATTAGCGCTGGTATTGGTATGGATATTGTTAACTTTATCTGGGTAACTGTTCTCTTTGCCGTAATCATGTACTTTATCGCAAACTTCATGATTCAAAAATTCAACTACGCAACTCCAGGGCGTAACGGAAACTACGAAACTGCTGAAGGTTCAGAAGAAGCTAGCAGCGAAGTGAAAGTTGCAGCAGGTTCTCAAGCTGTAAACATTATTAACCTTCTTGGTGGACGTGCAAACATCGTTGATGTTGATGCATGTATGACTCGTCTTCGTGTAACTGTAAAAGATGCTGATAAAGTCGGTGATGCAGAACAATGGAAAGCAGAAGGAGCTATGGGTCTTGTCATGAAAGGACAAGGAGTTCAAGCTATCTACGGTCCAAAAGCAGACGTATTGAAATCTGATATCCAAGATATCCTTGATTCAGGTGAAATCATTCCTGAAACTCTTCCAAGTCAAATGACAGAAGCACAACAAAACACTGTACACTACAAAGGTGTAACAGAGGAAGTTTACTCAGTAGCTGACGGTCAAGTTGTTGCTTTGGAACAAGTAAAAGATCCAGTATTTGCTCAAAAAATGATGGGTGACGGATTTGCTGTAGAACCTGCAAATGGAAACATTGTATCTCCAGTTTCAGGTACTGTATCAAGCATCTTCCCTACAAAACATGCTCTTGGTCTTGTGACTGAAGCAGGTCTTGAAGTACTTGTTCACATTGGTTTGGACACAGTAAGTCTTGAAGGAAAACCATTTACTGTTCATGTAGCTGAAGGACAAAAAGTTGCAGCAGGTGATCTTCTTGTCACAGCTGACTTGGATGCTATCCGTGCAGCAGGTCGTGAAACTTCTACAGTAGTTGTCTTCACAAATGCTGAAGCTATTAAATCAGTTAAATTAGAACAAACAGGTTCTCTTGCAGCTAAAACAGCAGTTGCTAAAGTAGAATTGTAATACACTTGAGGTTGGAAGCTGTTTTCCAACCTCTTGTTTTGGGAGAAAAGCATGAAATTTTTAACACTCAATACTCATAGCTGGATGGAAAAAGAATCCGAGGAAAAATTCCAGCTCTTGCTTGAAGATATTCTTGATAAAGACTATGATTTGATATGTTTCCAAGAAATCAATCAGGAGATTACTTCGCCAGAGGTGGAGGTTAATGACCTTTATCAAGCTTTGCCAGCTGCTGAGCCTATTCATCATGATCACTATGTTAGACTCTTGGTTGAAAAGTTGTCAGAGCAAGGGAAAGATTACTACTGGACTTGGGCCTATAACCATATTGGTTATGACCGCTACCATGAAGGTGTGGCTATCTTGTCTAAAACACCTATTGAAGCAAGAGAAATTTTGGTTTCAGATGTAGATGATCCAACAGACTATCATACTCGCCGTGTCGCCCTGGCTGAAACTGTAGTCGATGGCAAGGAGCTTGCAGTTGCCAGTGTCCATCTTTCTTGGTGGGATAAAGGTTTCCAAGAAGAATGGGCACGATTTGAGGCTGTCTTGAAAGAATTGAACAAGCCACTTTTGCTAGCTGGAGATTTCAACAATCCGGCTGGACAGGAAGGCTACCAAGCTATTTTAGCTAGTCCATTAGGCTTACAAGACGCTTTTGAAGTTGCTCAAGAGAAAAGCGGTAGCTATACCGTTCCACCAGAAATTGATGGCTGGAAAGGGAACACAGAACCCCTTCGAATCGACTATGTTTTTACTACCCAAGACTTAGAGGTAGAAAAATTACATGTCGTATTTGATGGTAACAAGAGTCCACAAGTTAGTGATCACTATGGCTTGAATGCTATTTTAAACTGGAAATAATGACTGAAAAGAGGTTGGAATTATAACATTCCAGCCTTTTTCTGACTAGAAAAGCTACTGAAAGTAAGCTCTATAAGTGAGACTACTGAAATGGAATAAAATATGGTATAATTGATAGGATAGATAGAATCGAGGATATTATGTCATTTACGAAATTTCAATTTAAAAAATATATTAGTGAAGCCTTGGAGGAGTTGAAATTTACAACTCCAACAGAGGTGCAAGACAAGTTGATTCCTATTGTTTTGGCAGGTCGTGACCTAGTCGGTGAATCAAAAACAGGTTCTGGTAAGACTCATACTTTCCTATTGCCGATTTTCCAGCAATTAGATGAAGCCAGCGATAGTGTTCAAGCAGTCATTACTGCACCGAGCCGTGAATTAGCTACTCAAATTTACCAAGCAGCCCGTCAGATTGCAGCCCACTCAGAGGTAGAAATTCGTGTGGTTAATTATGTGGGTGGTACAGATAAGGCTCGCCAGATTGACAAATTGGCAAGTAACCAGCCTCATATTGTTATCGGAACGCCTGGCCGTATTTATGACTTAGTTAAGTCTGGTGACCTAGCTATTCACAAGGCTAAGACCTTTGTGGTCGATGAGGCAGATATGACCTTGGATATGGGATTCTTGGAAACTGTTGATAAGATTGCTGGAAGCCTTCCAAAAGACCTGCAATTCATGGTCTTCTCAGCGACTATCCCACAAAAACTGCAACCATTCTTGAAAAAATACTTGTCAAATCCTGTTATGGAGAAAATCAAGACCAAAACGGTCATTTCTGATACCATTGATAATTGGTTGATTTCTACAAAGGGACGTGACAAGAATGCTCAAATTTACCAGTTGACTCAGTTGATGCAACCGTATTTGGCAATGATTTTTGTTAACACTAAAACGCGTGCTGATGAATTGCATTCATATCTGACTGCTCAAGGCTTGAAGGTGGCAAAAATCCATGGGGATATTGCCCCTCGTGAGCGCAAACGTATCATGAACCAGGTGAAAAATCTGGATTTTGAGTATATTGTCGCAACAGATTTGGCAGCACGTGGGATTGATATTGAAGGTGTCAGCCATGTCATCAATGATGCCATTCCGCAAGATTTGTCCTTCTTTGTTCACCGTGTTGGTCGTACTGGACGAAATGGCCTACCAGGTACAGCTATTACTCTTTATCAGCCAAGTGATGACTCGGATATTCGTGAGTTGGAGAAATTGGGAATCAAGTTTACTCCTAAGATGGTCAAAGATGGAGAATTCCAAGATACTTATGACCGTGATCGTCGTGCTAACCGTGAGAAAAAACAAGATAAACTTGATATCGAAATGATTGGTTTGGTTAAAAAGAAAAAGAAAAAAGTCAAACCGGGTTATAAGAAGAAAATTAAATGGGCGGTTGATGAAAAGCGCCGCAAGACCAAACGCGCTGAAAATCGTGCTCGTGGTCGTGCAGAGCGTAAAGCAAAACGCCAAACATTTTAATAGAAAAAGTTGGAGTACTGAGCTCCAATTTTTTTTATTTATGAGAACGAACTATCTAAACAGAAACACTACATTAAAGACTGCAAATTGCGTTTAAAAATGGTATAATGATAAAGTTATATAGTCCCGATAAGATGGTAGAAATTTCTATTTTTTCTTTCGAGTCGCAACTCGCAAAGAATGACGGCTCCAAAGTCGTTCGTCATTCTACGGTTGCCGCTGTAGGGCGGTCACCCTATGCACCTTACAAGCTTCAGAAATAAAAAGTATCGTTTTTTCTTACGCGTCGCAACTCGTCGATGATAGGGATTTCTATCAGTACTTTGTAACTCTATAACACTATTTTTAAGGGGGGACATTTTTATGTCAGAACGTAAATTATTCACGTCTGAATCTGTATCTGAGGGGCATCCAGATAAGATTGCAGACCAAATTTCAGATGCGATTTTGGATGCTATTTTAGCCAAGGATCCAGAGGCGCACGTTGCTGCTGAGACTGCTGTATATACTGGATCTGTCCACGTTTTTGGTGAAATTTCTACAAATGCCTATGTAGATATTAACCGTGTGGTTCGTGATACCATTGCAGAGATTGGGTATACAAATACTGAGTATGGATTTTCTGCTGAAACGGTAGGAGTACATCCATCTTTGGTGGAACAATCTCCTGATATTGCTCAAGGTGTTAACGAAGCCTTGGAGGTACGTGGGAATGTAGACCAAGATCCACTGGACTTGATTGGAGCTGGAGACCAAGGGCTTATGTTTGGATTTGCAGTGGATGAAACAGAAGAGCTCATGCCATTGCCAATCTCACTCAGTCATAAATTGGTTCGTCGTCTGTCAGAACTTCGTAAGACTGGTGAAATAAGCTATCTTCGCCCAGATGCCAAATCACAAGTTACAGTTGAGTATGATGAAAATGACCGTCCAGTACGTGTGGACACAGTCGTGATTTCAACTCAGCACGATCCAGAAGTCAGCAACGAACAAATTCACAATGATGTCATTAACAAGGTTATCAAAGAGGTTATTCCATCTTCTTACTTAGATGAGCAAACAAAATTCTTCATCAATCCTACTGGTCGTTTTGTAATCGGTGGACCTCAAGGGGACTCAGGTCTGACTGGTCGTAAGATTATCGTAGATACTTATGGTGGCTACTCTCGTCACGGTGGTGGTGCTTTCTCTGGTAAAGATGCGACTAAGGTGGACCGCTCAGCCTCTTATGCAGCACGCTACATTGCCAAGAACATCGTTGCAGCAGGTCTTGCTAAGAAAGCAGAAGTGCAATTGGCCTATGCCATCGGTGTTGCGCAGCCTGTCTCTGTTCGTATCGATACCTTTGGTACAGGAAGAGTAGCTGAAAGCAAGCTTGAAAAAGCAGCCCGTCAAATCTTTGACCTTCGCCCTGCAGGAATTATCCAAATGCTGGACCTCAAGCGCCCAATTTACCGTCAAACAGCGGCTTATGGACACATGGGACGTACAGATATTGATCTTCCATGGGAACGTTTGGATAAGGTAGAGGCTTTGAAAGAAGCAGTCAAATAGATAAGAAAACCAACGTTTTGAACGTTGGTTTTTTTAAATATAAGTTATCCTTATTTAAATAGGATTTTTAAATTGCTGGCCTGTTATAATTTATTCATTGTTTTTAAAAATGCCCAGTTACCAATTGATTTTGATCCGTATTCTAGATCCATAAAGTCTAGTAGGACATAATCGTTTTTTTCGTAGAATGAGGCATTTCTTGCTGTGCTGGTAATGAGACCCAAGTGCTTACAGCCTTTTGATTTGACATAAGGTTCAATCCCTTGTGTCAGAAAAGTACTGCCTATTCCCTGTCCCTTACTTGCTGTATTAACAGCTAAGGCCATCAAATACCAATCAAACTCTCCAGATTCTTCTAAATGCTTTTTGGAACGTTTTACAAAGTCAAAGTATTTAAGGAGATTTTGTGGTCTAATGTAGCGAAAAATGTTTGTTCCACCATTTCGTAGATAGGATAGTATACAGAAATCTTTTTGTTGCAAAAGGGCGACTGCTAGTAATTCTCCATCTTGTTCTGCAACTAAACAGTTTCCTTTTTTAATATAGACTCTGGTAAGCATTGTTTGTAATGTTTCTACAAAATTAGGATAATAATCAGGTTTCTTTAAATCATCAGTTATAATCGTTAAAAAGGGATAGTCAAGAAAGGAATTGGCTAATAGTTTTCCAATTTTTTCGTATTCTTCAAGTCTTGCCTCTCGATATATCATGTCTCCCATGCTTGTCTCCTTTGTTACCTATAAAATTGTGTATGATAGGATTTCAAGATAAAAAATTGGAGATGATTTAAAAAGCTAAATAAACCCAATTTTGTTCCATAAGGTTCAAAGCACTTTCTAATCTCTCCAAGATTTTATTTGGTTGGAATCGAAATTCCAATTAATTTTTCTGAATAGAGGGTTTTGATATTAGCCTCATCAATAGAGTCCTTATCAATTTTACGTTTCAAGAAAAATTCTTGAATAGCTTCGATTTCAGGTTCGCGAATAGCGCGGTGTTTGTTTGAGATGAGGATTTCATAGTGAAGCGGAGCTTGGGTAAAAATAACATCTGTATTACCTGCAGAATAAACCTCAACAAGGGTTGCATCTGTACTTTCTAGCTGGCTTTTTACAAGTTGCGAGTGTGAGTTTGTCGTATTGATAAGCTTCATAACATTTCCTCCGATTTTCTAATTCTATTATAGCACTTTTTGAATAAAGTAGCTTGATTTAGCCAATCTTATGCTGTTTTTTCCAAGATTCGATAGCCCATTTATGGCTACCACGTTTGAGATTTTCAATAGCCTCGTCAATAGGGAACCAGGCAATATGATTAAAGTCCTCTAGTGGTTTTTGTACTTCTTTGAAAGAAGTCGCTTCATAGAGGTAGGCAGGATTGTAGTAGTAGGTGTCACGATGACGAGAATAGAAATATTCATCAGCTTGTCCGTAATAGGCACCAATTTCAGCTGTGAAGCCAAGCTCTTCAATCAATTCACGTTTTAGGGCTTCTTGATGATTTTCACCTGCTTCAATTTCGCCACCTGGTAAGAACCAAGCGCCATTAGGTGCTTGAACAAGAATAATGTGTTTTTGTTCAGTATCAGGGATAACAGCATATACGCCATAACGAGCAACATAGTCTGTATTCGCCTTTTTTTCTCCGAAAGTTGGATTTGCCATTGCATTTTCCTCATTATCTATTGTCTTTATTATTATCTTAATGGACAAAGGCCGAGCTGTCAAGAACTTATAGTTACTTTTGTAAAAAGGAGCAGAAAATTTTCATTTTCTACTCCTTTTCTATAAGATTTATACTTCTTTTTCAGAAGTTTTTACTTCAGCTTTTTTGGCAGATTTGATTTGAATGTTGCCCTTGCTGGTCATAACTGCCTTTAGGTCTTTTTCACTTGGATTTTCAAGGTAGTAGTCAGTGATTGCGTCCTCAATATAGTCTTGAATAGTACGACGAAGTGGGCGTGCTCCCATTTTTGGATCATAGCCGAGGTCAACCAATTTTTCCTTGACCTTTTCAGTTACAACTAAATGAATGTTGTTGCTAGAAAGGCGCTTGTTAACGTCTGCTAGCATAAGCTCGACAATCTGAAGGAGATTGTCCTTGCTGAGAGCCTTAAATTCTATAATACCATCAAAACGGTTCATAAACTCTGGGCTAAAGAAGTTACCGAGTTCACCGAGAACAGAGTTGGTACGTCCTTCTCTAGCAGCACCAAATCCAACGCTGGCTTCGGCTTTACCAGTCCCAGCATTTGAAGTCATGATGATGATGGCGTCCTTGAAGCTAACGGTACGTCCTTGCCCATCTGTCAAACGACCATCGTCCAAGACTTGAAGGAACATATGCATAACATCTGGGTGAGCTTTTTCCACTTCATCCAAGAGAATAAGAGAATATGGATTACGGCGTACTTTTTCAGTTAATTGCCCAGCCTCATCATAGCCAACATAACCTGGAGGGGCACCGACCAACTTAGCCACGCTGTGTTTTTCCATATATTCACTCATGTCAAAGCGAATCATGCTGTCAGCAGAACCAAAGAGTTCGATAGCTAGTTGTTTGGAAAGTTCTGTCTTACCGACCCCAGTTGGTCCGACGAAGAGGAAGCTTCCAATTGGACGGTTAGGCGTACCGAGACCGACACGGTTTCGGCGAATAGCTTTGGCTATCTTATCAACTGCATCGTCCTGTCCAATAACATGAGACTTGAGGTCTTCAGCTAGATGGATGAGTTGAGATTGTTCTTTCTCTTTCAAATCGCCAACAGGAATGTTGGTTTTCTGCTCGATAATGTGCTCAATGGTTTTCTCACTGATGATAGGAGTATCTTGGTCTGTGACCTTCTTCTTTTGCATTTCCTTATACTTGGCAATCTGGTCGCGGAAATAAGCCGCCTTCTCAAAATCTTCCTCTCGTGTAGCTTGAGATTTAAGATTTTCAGCCTCAATCAAACGTTGATCAATTACTTTAGGATCAACAAAATTCAAGGTCAAGTTCATTTTAGAACCAGCTTCATCTAAGAGGTCAATAGCCTTGTCAGGTAAGAAGCGATCTTGGATGTAACGATTGGAAAGAGTTGCAGCTGCTTCAATTGCAGCATCGGTATACTGAACGTGGTGGTAGTCTTCGTATTTCTTTTGAATGCCTTTGAGGATAGTGATTGTTTCTTGCACCGTTGGTTCATCAACCTTAACAGGTTGCATACGACGCTCTAGGGCTGCATCCTTTTCAATGATACGGTATTCATTGAGGGTAGTGGCACCGACCAGTTGCAGTTCCCCACGAGCAAGAGCTGGCTTGAGGATATTTCCTGCATCCATATTGCCATCGCCTGCAGAACCAGCACCGACAATTTCATGGATTTCATCGATAAAGAGGATAATATCCTCACGTTTGCGAATTTCTTCCATGAGTTTTTGCATGCGTTCTTCAAATTGTCCTCGAATACCCGTTCCTTGAACCAAGCTAACCACATCCAGACGGATGACTTGTTTGCCTTGGAGTTTATGTGGAACATCACCATCAACGATTTTCTGAGCTAGACCTTCGACAACGGCAGTTTTTCCGACACCAGGTTCACCGATAAGAACAGGATTATTCTTGGTTCTGCGATTGAGAATTTCGATGACACGGATAATCTCATCGTCGCGCCCAATAACGGGGTCAATATCTCCACGACGGGCAATTTCAGTTACGTTGATACCAAATTCTTCCAGCAGGCCTTTTTCTTGGCTTGGTGGAGGAGTTTGAGCAGGTCCACGNTTTTGGGAACCATAACCGCCGTTTCCACCGTAACCTCCACCTGATTGGGTTGGGGGAGTCGGAGGAGTATTGTTAGAAGGCCTGAAATTATTTAGGTCATTGAAGAAATCACCAAAGGGATCAAAGTCACGATTGTTCAGATCCGTTATACCTTTAAAGAGGCTATTGTTAGGATCTGTCTTGATAATCTTATAGCAGTTTTGACATAGGTCAATTTGTTTTTGCTTTCCATTAAGATTGGTATAAAGATGAATTGTTGAGTCATTGATTTTACAGTTCTGACAAAGCATACATCTACCTCATTTCTTTCTTTAGCTTGACCTGTCTAAAGGTCAAAAATAGTCAAATTTCTATACTCTCATTATAACAGGATTGGGGTGTAAAGCAAGTAAAAAGATTGTAGCTTTGAGAAGTTGTTACAATGAAAGTTTTTTTGAATTTGGACTATAAAAAAAATCCTATTTGTGAGACAAAAAGGATTTTGGTTAGACATGCAGGGTGTAATCCCAGCTTGTTTTGTATTAGTAAAGGAGTTCGTAAATCTCCATTGCAATCAAGTCAATGCTGTCAAACGTATAAGTTTCGCGAGCTTCTACATCACGAAGGGTAAAGATTGATCCGTTTTCTTCGTCGTGGCTGTATGCAACTTCTGCAACAACAACTCCTTCGCGTTCAAAATTACGTTTTAAATTTCCGCCATCTTTTGCCATTGCTTCAAGGCGGTTGATGATTCTAACCAAATGTGATTCCATTTTGATTCTCCTTCATTTCTTATCGTTACTATTTTACCATAAAGGAGGCCAACTTGCCTAGAAAAAACTAAGATTTCTCGCTAATTCTACCAGCTTAAAGTTTTTTTGAATAAATTAGACAAAAGATTTGAATTTTAATTCAGTTAATGTTATAATCATACAGTATTCTATTTTAGAAAGCAGTGTGACTATGAATTTTTCTTTTTTACCTAAGTATTTACCTTATTTTAACTATGGGGCTATCGTGACGGTTCTCATTTCTATCTGTGTGGTCTTTTTAGGGACTATTTTGGGTGTTGTCCTGGCTTTTGGGCAACGTTCAAAGTTTAAACCGCTTGTTTGGCTTGCCAACTTATACGTTTGGATTTTCCGTGGGACACCGATGATGGTTCAGATTATGATTGCCTTTGCCCTTATGCACATCAATGCTCCGACTATTCAGGTTGGAATTTTAGGTGTTGACCTTTCTCGTCTGATTCCAGGGATTTTGATTATCTCAATGAATAGTGGTGCTTATGTTTCTGAGACTGTTCGGGCTGGAATTAATGCGGTCCCTAAGGGGCAGTTAGAGGCGGCCTATTCTTTAGGGATTCGTCCTAAAAATGCGATGCGCTATGTGATTTTGCCACAAGCTATCAAAAATATTTTGCCAGCATTGGGGAACGAATTTATCACCATTATCAAGGACAGCTCCCTCTTATCAGCTATCGGTGTTATGGAGTTGTGGAATGGAGCTACAACAGTTTCCACAACAACCTATCTACCTCTGACACCACTTTTATTTGCAGCCTTTTATTACTTGATTATGACCTCTATTTTGACAGCAGCCTTGAAAGCTTTTGAAAAACGTATGGGACAAGGAGATAAAAAATAATGACAGAAACCTTGATAAAAATTGAAAATTTACATAAATCCTTTGGAAAGAATGAAGTATTGAAGGGCATCAACCTCGAGATTAAAAGAGGAGAGGTTGTCGTCATCATCGGTCCTTCAGGAAGCGGGAAATCTACCTTGCTTCGCTCTATGAATTTGTTGGAAGAAGCAAGCAAGGGGAAGGTTATCTTTGAGGGAGTCGATATTACGGACAAGAAGAATGACCTGTTTGCTATGCGTGAGAAGATGGGCATGGTTTTTCAACAATTTAATCTCTTTCCTAATATGACTGTGATGGAAAATATCACCTTGTCTCCTATCAAGACCAAAGGTGAGAGCAAAGCAGTGGCTGAGAAGAGAGCCCAAGAACTTTTGGAAAAAGTTGGTTTGCCAGATAAGGCAGATGCTTACCCACAGAGTTTGTCAGGTGGGCAGCAACAGCGGATTGCTATTGCGCGTGGTTTAGCTATGGAACCTGATGTTTTGCTCTTTGACGAGCCAACTTCAGCCCTGGACCCTGAAATGGTAGGTGAGGTGTTGGCTGTTATGCAAGACTTAGCCAAGTCAGGAATGACCATGGTTATCGTAACACATGAAATGGGATTTGCTCGTGAGGTGGCAGACCGTGTCATCTTTATGGCAGACGGTGTGGTTGTTGAAGATGGAACACCTGAACAGATTTTTGAACAAACCCAAGAACAACGGACTAAAGACTTCTTGAGTAAGGTTTTATAAGTTAGCTTTGTTTAGCTATTTGTAGCCAATTTTACATATAAAATATAGATTAATGAAAAGCTCGAACCGAGCTTTTTCTTATAGTTTGAAACTATAAGATAGCCTAGGAAAGAAGTGTTAGAGGGGACCAACAGTTTTTGGTATAATGGAAGATATTTGAAAGAAAAGAGAAGTGATATGACACAGATTATTGATGGGAAGGCTCTAGCAGCGAAGTTACAAGGACAGCTGGCTGAAAAGACTGAAAGATTAAAGGAAGAAACGGGGCTAGTACCTGGTTTAGTAGTGATTTTGGTTGGGGACAACCCTGCCAGCCAAGTCTACGTTCGTAATAAGGAGAGGTCAGCCCTTGCGGCTGGATTCCGTAGTGAAGTTGTGCGAGTTCCAGATACCATTACTCAAGAGGAATTGTTAGACTTGATTGCCAAATACAATCAAGATTCAGCTTGGCATGGGATATTGGTCCAGTTACCATTACCAAAACATATTGATGAAGAGGCAGTTTTGTTGGCTATTGACCCAGAAAAGGATGTGGATGGTTTCCATCCCTTAAACATGGGGCGTCTCTGGTCTGGTCATCCAGTTATGATTCCTTCGACACCTGCAGGAATTATGGAGATGTTTCATGAATATGGGATTGATCTAGAAGGTAAAAATGCGGTTGTTATCGGTCGCTCAAATATCGTTGGGAAACCAATGGCTCAGCTTCTTTTGGCTAAGAATGCGACTGTGACTTTGACCCACTCACGCACACATCATCTTGCCAAGGTGGCTGCTAAGGCAGATATTCTTGTCGTTGCAATCGGTCGTGCTAAGTTTGTGACAGCTGACTTTGTCAAACCGGGAGCGGTTGTCATTGACGTTGGGATGAACCGAGATGAAAATGGCAAGCTTTGTGGGGATGTGGATTATGAGGCAGTTGCCCCACTTGCTAGCCATATTACGCCAGTTCCTGGAGGTGTAGGTCCTATGACCATTACTATGCTGATGGAGCAAACCTATCAGGCAGCACTTCGGACATTGGATAGAAAATAGGAAAAAAGAAGGTAGAATAATGTTTTACCTTCTTTTTATGTAGTGTATGTAAATGAATGCAGTCTATGATGATATGAATCCATAAACTATAAATTTGAAGTATGAAAATGCTATTAATGGAATGAAATTTGTATTGGAAAGAATCTAGAATAGAAAGCTACTTTCATTGCACCTATTTCTTTTGAATGAACTTATCTTGCATACCATTTTATTAGGTTAAATTGATGGAAAATGATTGCAATTTTAGGTGTGTTTTGATATATTCAATATATAAAATATATTATCGAACTTGGTACTTGTTTGTGTATTCAGAAGGAGGTTATTTTTTAAAATAAAGTAAACGCTTACTTTGTATCAAGAAAAAGAAATGAGGATTTTAATGAACAAAAGACTTTTTGATAAACGTTGTCATTATAGCATTCGTAAATTTGCAATAGGTGCGGCATCTGTAATGATTGGGGCTAGTATATTTGGTATTTCAGCTGTACAAGCTGAGGAAGTGGCTTCATCCAATACTCAAACAGAAGAAACAACTGTTCATCAACCTCAGCCTTTAGATAAGCTTCCTGATGATGTGGCAGCTGCTATCGCAAAGGCTGATGGGAATGGTGGGCGTGAGTTTGTAAAACCCAAAGCTGAGTCGACAGAAGATAAAGTGACTAAGGATACAGAAACTACTAGACCTGCTAACGATGGTAGTCATGAATTGGCTAGTCCTAAAGTGGAAACTCCAAATAAAGTAGAAGAAGGAACCAAGGCTGAAGACAAACAGAAATCGGAAGAGACAAATCCAAAGCCTGTTGAATCTGCAGTAACAGCTGGAACAGAAGTAAAAGAGGATTCTAAAAAAACTTTTGAAAAGGACCAAGTGAAAGCAGACACAGAGATCAAACCTTCTTCTGAAAAATCGCAAGCACTGTCTGGAGAGTCAAACAAAGCCGAAGTTGAAAAGGAAAAACAGCTATTATCGGAGCGAAAACAAGATTTTAATAAAGATTGGTATTTTAAACTAAATGCCCAAGGCGATTTTTCAAAAAAAGATGTGGATGTTCATGATTGGTCTAAATTGAATCTTCCTCATGATTGGAGTATTTATTTTGACTTTGATCACAAATCTCCCGCGCGTAATGAAGGTGGCCAGTTAAATGGTGGAACAGCTTGGTATCGTAAGACTTTCACATTAAATGAAGCAGACAAGAATAAGGATGTTCGTATCAATTTTGATGGGGTTTACATGGATTCAAAGGTCTATGTAAATGGTAAATTTGTAGGACATTATCCAAGTGGCTATAATCATTTTTCATATGATATCACAGAATTTTTAAACAAGGATGGTAGTGAAAATTCAATTACTGTTCAAGTGACCAATAAGCAACCAAGTAGTCGTTGGTATTCAGGAAGTGGGATTTATCGTGATGTAACTCTTAGTTATCGTGATAAAGTCCATGTTGCCGAAAATGGTAATCATATCACTACTCCAAAACTTGCTGAGCAAAAAGAAGGTAATGTTGAAACACAGGTTCAAAGTAAGATTAAAAATACGGATAAGAAGGCTGCTAAAGTCTTTGTGGAACAACAAATCTTTACTAAGGAAGGCAAGGTTGTATCAGAATTAGTTCGCTCTGAAACGAAGAATTTAGCAGAAAATGAAGTTGCAGATTTCAGACAAACAATCCTAGTTAATAAACCAACTCTTTGGACGACAAAAAGTTATCATCCTCAACTGTATGTGCTGAAAACAAAGGTTTATAAAGAAGGTCAACTAGTTGATGTAACAGAAGATACATTTGGTTACCGTTATTTCAATTGGACTGCTAAGGATGGTTTCTCTCTGAATGGTGAACGCATGAAATTCCACGGAGTAAGTATTCACCATGATAATGGAGCTTTGGGTGCAGAAGAAAATTATAAGGCTACCTATCGTAAATTAAAACTCCTGAAAGATATGGGGGTTAACTCTATTCGAACAACCCACAATCCAGCTAGTCCTCAGTTGCTTGATGCTGCAGCTAGTTTAGGTCTTTTGGTGCAAGAGGAAGCTTTTGATACTTGGTATGGTGGCAAGAAGACTTATGACTATGGACGGTTCTTTGATCAAGATGCAACTCATCCTGAAGCTAAGAAGGGTGAGAAGTGGTCTGACTTTGATCTTAGAACAATGGTAGAACGTGATAAGAACAATCCGTCTATCGTAATGTGGTCTCTTGGAAATGAGGTGGAAGAGGCAAATGGTAGTCCTCGTTCTATCGAGACAGCTAAACGTCTGAAGGCTATTATCAAGGCGATTGATACTGAACGTTATGTCACCATGGGTGAAAATAAATTTAGTCGTGCAGCGACAGGTGATTTCTTGAAACTCGCAGAAATCATGGATGCTGTCGGTATGAACTATGGTGAACGTTTTTATGATGCGGTTCGTAGAGCGCATCCAGACTGGCTCATTTATGGTTCTGAAACCTCTTCAGCTACTAGAACGCGTGATTCTTATTACAATCCTGCTCAAATCCTTGGACACGATAACCGTCCAAATCGTCACTATGAACAATCTGATTATGGTAATGACCGTGTTGGGTGGGGAAGAACAGCTACTGAGTCATGGACTTTTGACCGTGATCGTGCTGGCTATGCTGGACAATTTATCTGGACAGGAATTGACTATATAGGTGAACCAACTCCATGGCATAACCAAGATAATACACCTGTAAAAAGTTCTTACTTTGGTATCATCGATACGGCTGGTTTACCGAAGAATGATTTTTACCTTTACCGTAGTGAATGGTATAGTGCTAAAGAAAAGCCAACTGTACGCATTTTACCACATTGGAACTGGACTGAAGAGACTCTTAAGGATCGCAAGATGCTGGTCGATGGAAAGGTTCCGGTTCGTACCTTCTCAAATGCTGCAAGTGTCGAATTGTTCTTAAATGGAGAGTCGCTTGGTAAAAAGGAATTTACTAAGAAAACGACAGAAGATGGACGTCCATACCATGAGGGGGCTAAACCAAGTGAATTGTATCTTGAGTGGCTTGTAAAATACCAACCAGGCACACTGACTGCGATTGCTCGAGATGAAAATGGTAACGAAATTGCGCGTGATAGTGTGACAACTGCAGGTGAACCAGCAAGAGTTCGTCTGACTAAAGAAGAGCATGTTATCACAGCAGATGGTAAAGATTTATCTTACATCCATTACGAAATTGTTGATGGCGATGGGAATGTGGTTCCGACAGCTAACAATCTTGTTCATTTCAATCTTCATGGTCAGGGACAGATTGTTGGTGTGGATAATGGAGAACAAGCTAGCCGTGAGCGCTACAAAGCTCAAGCAGATGGAACATGGCAAAGACGTGCTTTCAATGGTAAAGGAGTTGTCATTGTAAAATCAACAGAAAAAGAAGGTAAATTTACTCTTTATGCAGATTCTGCTGGCTTAACTTCTGATAGCGCAACGGTCGCAACTGTGTCTGGTAAGAAAGAAAACCGTCACTTTGTAGCCTTTGCTCCTGTAAAAGCAACAACTGATGTGACTACAAATCCTGAATTGCCTCAAACAGTAACAGCTATTTATAGCGACGGTAGTGTTGAGGAAAAGACTGTAACATGGGACATGCCAGCTGACTTGCTTACAAGTGCAGGTGAGAAAAAAGTATCTGGACGTGTAGAAGGTTTGGAAACCAAAGCTGAGGCACTTGTAAAAGTGATTGCCTTAGATAGATGGTTACCAAAAGTTGCTACAGTACCAGTTGGTACAACTGCAGCTGATTTGGATAAAACGGTCACAGCTGTTCTGACAGATGGTAGCTTGATTGATACTGATGTTGTTTCTTGGACCTTGAAAGATCCTGCTGCTTTGAACAAGGAAGGTGGACGTACGGAGGCTACTGGTAAATTGGTAGATGACGATCGTGAAGTAACTGCAACCTTTATCGCAAGCAGTAAGGAAACAACAAGTAGCATTACAGGACTTACTGTTGGGGATAAAGCTCTTGAGAACTTCGAGTCTGGTAAGACTTATTACCGTGTATCCCTTCCTTACACTGGAACAATTCCAAGTGTTGGGGCTCAGACTACTGGTTATCAAGCAACTGTTCAGCAAGCTTCTGCTGATAATGGTTATCAGGCTTCGGTCTTCTTGAGTGACCAAAAGGGTGACTTGGTTCAAACTTATCTAATTCAGTTTGTTAAGGAAGCTCCTGCCTTGAAACGTTTGGAAGTAGTTGTGGAAGGAAAAGAAACTGCTACTGAAGATCAGGTCTTAACTTATCGTGTCATTGGTAGTTATGAGGATGGTTCTCAAACAGAATTTTCAGCTTCAGATATTCACCTAGAAGCTAAATCATCTGATGGTGGGCATATTGAGGTGAATGGACAGAACTTGTTGCTTTATACTAAGGGAAGAGTGACTTTGACACCTCGAATCGATAATCAAACAGAGAAAACAGAATCTGTAACTACTGAAGTAGTGATTAAAGAAAATAAAGTCAGCAAGAAGATTGTGAAACTTCATCCTGTATCTGTTTCTACAGACATTAATCAGCAACCGAATCTACCTAAAGAAGTTGGAGCAGAATTTGATAAGGGCTTGCCACGCAAAGTATCTGTAACTTGGGACAAGGTAGATGAAAAAGAATTGGGGTATTATCATAGCTTTACGCTTAAAGGACATGTAGAAGGCACAGATATTGAAGCTCAAGCAACGGTGACAGTTGAAGGCTTGCAAGTTGCAGAGGAAATCAGCCTTACTCTTCCTAAGGGTGAGTCAGTTCAATTGCCAGCTAATGTTCGTGCTTACCATTCTAATGGAACAACTATCTATAAAGATGTAGTTTGGGATCAGGTTCCAGCCAACTTTAGTCAAACTGAAGGAGTCTATGAAATCAATGGTCGTTTAGTGGGTAGCAATCTGACTACTAAAGCCCATGTTCGAGTATCTAGTCAAGTTGTTGCTGGAAATAATATCTCTAAACAATGGACAGGTTCCCAATTGCCAGCTGCCATTGTATCCAATACAGGAGGAGATGATTCAGCTAATACCTTGAACGACCTAACTGTGTCAAGAACGCCAACAGATTCTAAAAATAGATGGACTACTTGGAGAACAAATACAGATAATGACTGGGCTTCTATTTTGTTTGGTAATTCAGGAGACTTGACGAAACGTTTTGTCAACAATTTATCAGTTGATTTCTATACTGATGGAGCAATTGGTCTTCCAAAAGAATATGTAGTTGAATATTATGTAGGTAAAGAAATTCCAGATTTACCAAGTGATGTTAGCAATGCTCAGCGTGATACTAATCATCCATTTAATAATCCAGCCAACTGGAAGGCAGTTGAAAACTTACATGCTCCAAGCCAGCTATCTGCAACTCAAACCAATCACTTTACCTTTGACAAGGTAGAAACCTATGCTGTTCGTCTTAGAATGAAAAAGGCTGAAGGTACTGCAGGAGTTGGTCTGACAGAGCTAACTGTCCTTGGAAACAAGGTCTTAAGTGAAACAAGTTCAGATATTTCTATCAAAGTAGATGGCAAGGATCTTGAACACTTTAATCCATCTAAGACTGATTACTATATTCCTCAATCTAGCAAAGAAATCACTGCAACCGCTAGCAATAATGGTTTGGTAACAGTTGTTCCGGCAACCAGTCCAAAAGGTGCAACACGTCTCATCTTAAAATCAGAAGATGGTACGGTATTGAAAGAATATAGAATCTTCCGCAATGATGAGAGAGAAACTAGTCAACCTCTTGCTGCAGAAAATAGTGCTAAAATCTTGAATGTTGGAGACAATCTTCAACTTCCTTCAGAGGTAAGCGTTTATTATCCAAATTCAACTACTTGGACTGCAGCTAAACTTGCAGTGAAGTGGGATGCTATTCCTGAACATGCGACAGAGCATGAGGGAACATTTGAAATTACCGGTCATGTCATTGGTACAAATCTAACCACTAAAATGCAGGTGACAGTTGTTTCTAAAGGAAATCAAGTCATTTCAGAAAATCCAAGCAACAATGAAACGGATTCTAAAGCCTTTGCTTCGACAACGAACGATACACAAGCAGCTTCACATGATAGAATTTTCTATATCAATGATGGAAAATACAATGAAGATGGACGTTGGACAAACTGGTCTCGCACTCCGAAAAATGAAGAAACTTCTGTCGGACTACTCTTTAAGAAGGATGGTAAAATTGCCTCCCAATCTATTGGAAAAGTAGCCATTCAGTTCTTTAAAGATAGTGGAACAGATGCCCCAGAGAAAATGGTTCTAGAAAGATATATTGGTCCTGCCTTTACAGAACCAAGTACGATTTCTCGTTATGAAGAAAATGCTGACCATCCATTCAACAAGGCAGAAAATTGGGCACCAATTCCTTACAGAGCTTCTGGAGAATTAGTAGCTGGGAAACCAATCGAGTTTAACTTTGATCCGATTCAAGCGACAGCTATTCGTGCTCGAATGACTCGTAAGTCGACTACTAACGGGCTAGCAGTAGTCGAATTTACAGCCTACTCTGCAGGAAAGGGAGCAGAAGTCGAAACACCATCAGCGACTATTTCGATCGATGGAAAATCATTGGAAAACTTTGATCCAAATGTGACAGAGTACACCCTAACAACAATGGGAACTAAACCAAAAGTCACTGCGACAACTAGTGGACATGGAGTAGTCACGGTAGTGGATCATGGAAATACAAATCTTCCAACACTTGTTCGTCTTGTTTCCAAAGATGGAAATCTGGTGAAAGAATATCGTTTACACTTTAAGTCTACCTTCCAAACAACACCGACAGAAGGCGTTAAGAACTTAGTTGCAGAAACTCCAAGCTTGGAAATTGAAAAGACTCCGCTTCCGTTTAAAGAAGTTATTCGTGAAAACCCTGAACTTGCTCAAGGTCAACGTCGTGTAGTTTCTGAAGGACAAGCTGGAGAAAAAGTTGACTATATTCAAGTATCAGGAACTAATAGAATTCTTGTTCATTCTGAACAAAGAAAAGCTCAAAATCGTATTATTGAGGTAGGAGTAAAACCATCTATTTCAAATAGTAAGGGTGAGGAACCTGCGCCAGTAAACGAAGTTCCAGAATTCAAAGGCAGTGCTAACTTTGTAGAAGCAGCAGTAAACGAAGTTCCAGAATTTAAAGGTGGTTCTAACTTTGTAGAAGCAGCAGTCAATGAAGTTCCAGAATACACAGGAGTTCTAGCTACAGTAGGAGATCAAGCAGTACCAAGTGTTGAGAAACCTGAATTTAAGGGTGGTGTTAATGCTGTAATGGCTCTAGAACATAAACTTCCAGAGTACCGTGGTATTCTAGCTACAGTAGGGAATCAACCAGCACCGACAGTAGAAAAACCAGAGTTTAAACTAAGTTCGTTAGAAAAAGCTCAGACTCCAGAAGTACCAGTTCAAGTTGTCAAAGAAGACAAGAGATTGCCAGAAACTGGTGAAAAACAGTCAGAAACAGCTATTTTCTTGGCAGGTGTTACCTTGGCCTTATCAGCAGCTTTATTAACTGCAAAACGCAAAGAGGATTAGTCTGTGCGTCTAATACCATTCTATTTGTATAGATTAGTAGAAAATAAAAAATGAATCGATAAATGAGTCGAATAGATGGAGAGGACCAATTAGGCCTCTCCGTCTTTACTAGTAAAAATGGAATCGTTTACTTTCGTGTTTATACGAAAGGAGATAAGATAAAGATGGGTAAAAATTTTTTCAATAAACGTTGTCATTACAGTATTCGTAAATTCGCTATTGGAGTAGCTTCTGTTATGATTGGTGCCAGTATCTTTGGTGTTAATCTAGTAGAGGCAGCAGAAACAGGTAGTGTAGGAGATAAAGAGGGAACTATAACTCAAGCTCAGCCACTGGAAAAGTTACCTGATGAGCTTGCAGCAGTTTTGAAGAAAGCAGAAGAAAATGCTGGGAAGGAAGGCAGCTCGACAGTTGGAAATGGAGAAGCTGCAGGAGCGATTGGCTCTACCGATTCGACAAATAATCCTAAACTAGCTGATGCATCTGGAACCCCAGAGAATGAAACGAAGCCGTCTGAAGCTATGAGTGGAGGACAAAATGATAAAGAAATCGCTAAACCAAGTCAACCAACTACACCTGAAACTCCAAAAGTAGAACAAACAGGTGATGGAACAGTTGAACTAGCGGATCAATTCACTGCAAGCAAACCAGCTAGCGAAGATAGTATTGTAGCTGCCAGCAAGAGTGCAGATTATCTAAAGAAAGAGTACAAGGTCTTCCCAACTCCACAAAAAGTGACTTATGGAGAAGGAGTGACAGCTCTTCGTAAGCAAGTCAATTTGGTAATGGGAGATCAACTCGATGTCTATACTCGTAATCGCTTGAAGAGTGTCTTGCAGGACAATCAAGTATCCTACACTACTAGTCAATCAGCAGTTGCTGGCGCAACTAATATCTATCTTGGAGTACATGGACGAGGAACACAAGCAGAACAAAACTTATCTAACGTTTCAACAGGTCTCTTTGACAAAATTGATGCTTATGCTCTGACCATCAAAGACAACTCAATTTCCATCGTCGGAAAAGACACAGATGCGGTCTTCTATGGTTTGACAACCTTGAAACACATGCTCAAGGAAAGTCAAGTGCCAGTCCTTCGCAATGTGACAGTGGAAGATTACGCTGAAATCAAGAACCGTGGTTTCATCGAAGGTTACTATGGCAATCCATGGTCTAATGAAAATCGTAAAGAATTGATGCGTTATGGAAGTGAATTGAAGTTAACTCAATACTATTTCGCACCAAAAGATGATCCATATCACAATAAGAAATGGCGTGAACTCTACCCAGAAGAAAAACTAGCTGAAATCCGAGAACTCGCTCGTGTCGGTAATGAGACGAAAACGCGTTATGTTTGGACCATTCATCCATTTATGAATAAACGTATCCGCTTTGGTAATGAAGCGCATTACCAGGCTGATCTTGCAACCATCAAGGCTAAATTTACTCAGTTATTGGACGTAGGAGTGCGAGAATTTGGTGTGCTTGCAGACGATGCACCAAGCCCAGTTGGTGGTTATCATAGTTATGTTCGCTTGATGAAGGATATAACAAATTGGTTGACTGAAAAACAAACAACATACAGTGGTCTTCGCAAAGATATGATTTTTGTTCCTGCCTGGTACATGGGGCAAGGAACTGAAGCTGAACTCCGGACCTTGAATGAACATCTTCCTGAAAATGTCCATTTAACACTTACTGGCGGAAAGGTTTGGGGTGCTGTTGACCAAACATTCTTAACGAACTTAAAGAAAAATTTAACGGAAGGCGGTAAAACTTACCGTCCAATTCAGTTTTGGATTAACTGGCCATGTAATGACAATACAAAACCCCACCTAATTCTTGGTGGTGGTGAAAAATTCTTACATCCAAATGTTGATTTATCACTTGCACAAGGAATTATGTTAAATCCAATGCAACAATCTGAAGCTTCTAAAGTAGCACTTTTTGATATAGCTCAGTATGGATGGAAACAATGGCAAAGCGCAGAAGAAGCAGAACAGATTAACGATATGGCCTTTAACTTTGTAGTCAATGATCGTTTCGAAGAAAGCAGTGTTTCAAAGGCGTTTAGAGAACTCGGAAAACATATGCGTAATCAAAATAGACCTCCACATGTCACTAAATTAGAAGAGTCTGTAGAATTGGCTCCAAAATTGATAGAATTTTATAACAAACTCAAATCTGGTCAAAATCTGGATTCTGAAAGAAAAGAGTTGAGGGAAATTTTTGCTGGTTTGAAAGCCAATGCTCTTTTACTTAAAGAAAAAGGCGATCAGAAATTAATTGAACAAATTCACTATTGGTTAGATAATACAGTGGATCAAATGAACGCGCTTGAAG
This sequence comes from Streptococcus mitis, assembly GCF_003942865.1. Lineage (GTDB taxonomy): Bacteria > Bacillota > Bacilli > Lactobacillales > Streptococcaceae > Streptococcus > Streptococcus mitis_BI. The sequence continues at coordinate 259,062 of NZ_RJNZ01000003.1, forward strand.
CTTTCTTAACAGCTACGGATGGACTTACTGAAAAAAATGATGCCAAGGTATGGGAGTATTATCAGGCAGGAGTCAAACATTATGACCAGTCAGTTAAACATGCCTTCTTTTACGTTGACCATTATGAATACGCAGAATTTGGTGTCCAACATATTCGACCATTTATCAATAATCTCAAAGAATACTTAGCCTTGCACATCCAATCAATGTTGAATCCAAATAAATTTGTGACAACATTTATTACGAATCGTGCTGGAATAGAAGGCGGATTGAAAGAAGTCACAGATGGTGACTTTGATACACATGTGATTGCCAAAACAACAATTGTGATTGAAAGAGGTGATTATGTAGGCTTGCGCTTTAATAAGGCAATTAAAATACACAAATTAGGTTTCGCTACGGGTACTAATACGGCTGATAACTATACCTTTAGTAATGCAGTTGTGGAATATCAAAATGAAAAAGGAGAATGGGTAGCCATAACGAGCCCTGCATATACTGGTCGAGAACGCATTCTGGAATTTAATGATCTCGATATCACAGCTCAAGCTGTTCGTATGATAGCAACAGCTAAGAAGGATAATGCTTGGCTCGCCATGCGTGAAATTGCTGTAAATAGCCCCCTAGAGTTGGGTAGTAAGAAGGTTAGGGGCACTATTAGCTTAAGTTCAAATCTGATTTATAAATATGGAACAAGTGCTGTTCAGATGCAAGATGGTCAAGAAAACACGGAATCTATGATGGCACATGTTGATCAAACCAATGTCACACCAGAACAAGCTTGGGTACAAATGGACTTAGGTGGATTGCATAAAGTAAAACGAGTTCATCTGATGCAAGGGGAACGGGATAAACTAGCATCTGGAGTCGTCGAATATTCTGCGGATGGTACAAATTGGACTACACTTCAAAATTTAACAGGGCAACGAACTTCTGATATCGTGCAAGAATTTACAACTCGTTTTGTTCGCATTCGTAATACAGAAACCTTAAGTAAATGGTGGAGAATTGCGGAATTTAGAGTGGATGTAGATAGTCCAAATCTTGACTTAACAGACACCAACGTGGATGCCTTAAAGGAAACACCAGTAGTGGATAGTTTGGGCAATTACGAGCTTCAAATTCCAGCTGGGACCAAACTCCCTGCTCATAGCTATCTAGGTATGAAGCTCGATCGTATTCATAAAGTCAAGAGCATCCAGCTCCAAGGTCAGGCCAACCCTGCTCTTAGCCTAGAGTACTCTGCAAATGCGCAAGAATGGACACCAGCTAGACAGTTGACAGACAGATCTGTCGCAACCCACTTGGTACGTTACGTTCGTCTTGTGAATAAAACAGACCAAGAACAGGCTGTTCCATCTACCTCACTCCTAGTAACTACCAAAGAAGTCCAACCAACTAAACTAGAATCTACAACTATGGGCATTCATCCAACATACGGAAGTAATGATGTTCGTAAGATTAATAACCTCGATCAATTGTTTGATGGTGTGTACAACAACTTCGTTGAGTTCTCAGACTATGCCCATAAAGATGGCCATGTAACCTTGAAACTTGGTAGTGAACGCACTATCAAGAAGATCAGAGCCTACATCCAAGACGGAACTCAAAACTATCTTCGTGATGGAAAAATCCAAATCAGCCAAGACGGTAAAACTTGGACGGATGTTGTGACAGTGGGAGATGGTGTAGCCAATAGTACACAAGATGATTCATTGACAGATGGTTGGACACATGATTCTAAGATGCCAGGAAATCGTTACATCGAGGGTGAATTGACGACACCAGTCAAAGCAAACTATCTTCGTGTCCTCTATACAGCTGACTATGATGCTCGTTTTGTAGGATTTACAGAATTGGTGATCAATGATGGCGAATTTGTCAAACCAATCAATGATCCAACTGTAGAAGGAAACGGTGGCGAAAGCCGAGGCAACTTCTATACTAATCTC